>NZ_LYSP01000003.1:0-211141 GCF_001728945.1 Pseudomonas sp. ENNP23 | reverse complement strand
CCTCACCTACGCCATCGCCAAACGCCGCGCCCGTTCCCAATGGCCGGCCCTGGTCCGCGAGCGCCTGCGGGCTGATGGCCCCACCAGTCGGTTGGTGGACTTGGAGCAGCAGGCATAACGATGGAGGCTGCCCGCGCGTTTACTCGGCGCTTCGCCAAGGTGCCTGACACTCGCCTGCTCCAGGCTGACAAATCCACGGAGGCACCGCTTATGTGCATGCCCGAAGTGGAGGAGCAGACCGAGTATTACCTGAGCCTTGAGCACGGCGAGAATGCAGATCGGGGGATGTGGACCGGAGCGTTGGGGGGCGTGGGGGGGATTGCTTTGCTAGGGCTTGCGCTAGCCGTTTTCTTAGATGGTGACTTTGAGTCGGCCCTCAAAATTCTGCTGTTTGCACTGCCTTGTTTTCTGATCCCCTTCATCTGCGAAGTGCTCCAGCCCATGCCCCTGCCGATCCTGCTTAACCGTCGCACCCGCGAGCTGTACTTCGAGCAGGACGGCGAGCTGTACCACACCCCCTGGGATGGCATCGCCGCTGCGGCCTACCCCTTCGACACCGTCGGGCTGTACACCGGCGGCATGCGCCATGCCGCACTGGAAGTGCTGCTGCACCGCTACGGCCACCCCGAGGAGCAGGTGGTGATCAACCTGGGCTCGCCCATCGGCAAGAGCCTGGAGATGCAGTTGGGCTTCTGGGAGTACCTGCGGGCTTACATGGAGCATGGTCCCTGGTTCGATGAGCAGGGGCAGCGCAGTGATACGCCAGAGCGTGTCGACGAGCTGCGAGAGGTGCGCAGCAGCAAAGGCCAATCGGTTCGCTTGTACTGGGGCCTGATCAAGGCGGAGTACCACGCCAACAATGGACGCAATTTCCTCAGTTACGCCGACGCTGTCCTGCTGTTAGGTAGCATCCTGTTGCTGCCGATGCGCACCTTGCAAAACCTCACCTACGCTATCGCCAAACGCCGGGCCCGTGCCCTATGGCCGGCCATGGTCCGCGAGCGCCTGCGGGCCGATGGCCCCACCAGCCGGCTGGTGGATCTGGAGCAGCAGGCATGACGACGGAGGTGGCAGCAGGTGCAGGCAGCGACTGCCTTATTCAGCAAGGCGATGCGGCAGCGCGCGCTCACTGAGGTCGAGGGCGGTGCGGTCGGGTTCGTCATGGACCACGCCGGGTTTGGGGCGTGCAGCACGGCCTGGGTCGGGCTGGCGCTGACCGAGGCGTGTCCGACAGGGGGGCAGGCGGGCTCATGGGCAGGATTCTGCCCATGGCCGCGTCTATCGGAAGGTGCTGTCAGCTTTGCGAGGTGATCTCCGGCGGGTAGGCCACTTCGTCGTCGCGTAGCGCGCCGATGCCGTCCTCGTCCCGGGTGCTGAGCGGGGCCTCGGGGTTGTCCAGCACGGCGTAGGAGATGGCGCAGAACAGGGAGTTGAGGCGCTTCATGTCGCTGATCAGGCCCAGGTGCAGGGCGCTGGTTTCCATGCTTTCCACCACCTGCTGGTGCAGCCGCTCCAGGTGCGCATGGGACAGCCGCCGCACCAGCACGCGGAAGCGCTGTTTGGCGCGGCGCAGGCGCCTGGCGTTCTCCCGGTCGCCGTTGAGGAACACCGAGAGGCTCAGGCGCAGGTTGTCCACCAGTTGCGTGTACAGCGCGCCAATGTCGGCCAGGCCGGCGTCGGAGAAGGAGCGCTGCTGGGCGGTCTTCTTGTGCTGCACGTCGCCGAGCATGCGCTCGATCAGGTCGCCGGCCTGCTCCAGGTTGATGGTCAGCTCGATGATCTCGGCCCAGCGTCGGCTGTCGCGCTCGCTGAGGTCTTCGCGGGGCATGCGCGCCAGGTACAGCTTGATGGCGGTGTAGAGGGCGTCGATGTCGTCGTCCAGGCGTTGGATCTCGCGGCCCAGGCTGGGGTCGGCGCCGCGTATCAGCGCCAGCAGGTGGTTGAGCATCTGCTCGACGATGTCCCCCAGGCGCAGGGTCTCGCGCACGGCGTTGGCCAGGGCCAGGCTCGGCGTGTCCAGGGCGGTGGGGTCCAGGTGGCGCGGCCGCGCGATGTCGGTGGGTTGCTCGCGGTCGGGCAGCAGCCAGTCGCAGAAGCGCGCCATGTAGGGCGTCAGCGGCAGGAACAGCAGGCAACGCACGCTGTTGTAGAGCACGTGGAAGGCGATCACCAGCTCGGCGGTGGAGAACGGCCAGGTGTCCAGCCAGTTGGCCAGCGGGCCCACCAGCGGCAGCACCAGCAGGGTGCCGGCGAGCTTGAACAGCAGGCTGCCCAGGGCCACCCGGCGGCCGGCGGCGTTCTGCGAGGTGGCGCTGATCATCGCCAGGATGCCGCTGCCGACGTTGGCGCCGATCACCAGGCACAGCGCCACCTTGAGCGGGATCACCTTGGCCGCCGCCAGGGTGGCGCTGAGCAGCACCGCTGCCAGGCTGGAGTAGGTGATCATGGCGAACAGCGCGCCGGTGAGGGCGTCGAGCATCACGTCGCCGGTCAGCGAGGAGAACAGCACCTTCACCCCCTTGGCGGTGGTGATGGGCTCGGCAGCGGCGACGATCAACTGCAGCGCGAGGATGATCAGCCCCAGGCCGATGGCCACCCGGCCGAGCTGGCCGAGGCGGGTCTGCTTGCGCGAGAGGAACAGGATCACCCCGAAGAAGATCAGCAGCGGCGACAGCCACGACAGGTCGAAGGTCAGCACCCGCGCCATCAGCGCCGTGCCGACGTCGGCGCCGAGCATGATCGCCAGCCCCGAGGACAGCCCCATCAGCCCCTGGGCGACGAAGGACGTGACCAGCAGCGCGGTGGCGTTGCTGCTCTGCACCAGCGCGGTGACGCCGATGCCGGCGGCGAAGGCCAGCGGGGTGCGGCGCATGGCGTGGCCGAGCAGGCGCCGCAGGTCGCTGCCGTAGACCCGGAGGATGCCGGTCCGCACGATGTGGGTCCCCCAGACCAGCAGGGCCACGGCGGAAAGCAGGTTGAGCAAGGTGAGCATCGGACCCCTCCTTCAAGAAGCCGGTCGTGCGCTGCCCCGACTGCCGGGCGGCGTTCACGACACGTTCCCAGGGGCCTGGCCGCTGCCATTCCCTGGCAGAACCAGGCCCCCACAGACGAGGGCGCCGCATGGCGGCGCCGCGACATCAGACTGTCATGGGATTGTCATGTTCCGGGGCGCGTCGGGCCAGCCCCGCGCTGCGCGCATCCACCTCCCTGCAAGCCGGTTAAGTCGGCAAATCCTGTCCGTGCGCGGCGTCGCTCCCAATCGGGTCAACTGATACCCTGTGCGCTCCCGATCGACGCGGCCCGCCCATGCTCAACCTCTACCACGCCAACGACCTGGAAAGCCTCGGCGAGCTGGCCTGCGCCCTGCTCGCCCAGCCGCTGGCGGACCCGCTGGCCCCGGCCAAGGTGGTGGTGCCGAGCCAGGGCATGGGCCGCTGGCTGACCCTGCAACTGGCCCGCGCCCAGGGCATCGCCATGCAGCTCGATGTGCAGTTGCCGGCGCGCTTCGTCTGGGACCTCACCCGTCAGGTGCTGGGCAAGCTGCCGCCGCAGTCGGCCTTCAACCCCACCACCCTGACCTGGCGCCTCTACGACTGGCTCTGCGAGCCCGCGCACCTGGAGCAGACGCCGCGCCTGGCGCAGTACCTGGAGGGCGGTGACGAGCGCCGCCGCCTGACCCTGGCCGCGCGCATCGCCGACGTCTTCGACCAGTACCTGCTCTACCGCGACGACTGGCTGGCCGCCTGGGAGCGCGGCGAGCTGCTCGGGCTCGGCCCCGACGAAGCCTGGCAGGCGCTGCTCTGGCAGGCCCTCACCGTCGACGGCCACCCCCACCGCGCGCGCCTGCTGGGCGACCTGCTGGCGCGGCTGCACGACCCGGCGCCGCTGGCCGGGCTGCCCGAGCGCCTGGTGGTGTTCGGCATCAGCAGCCTGCCGCCGCACCACATGCGCGTGCTGGAAGGGCTGGCGCGGCACTGCGAGGTCATCCTGTTCGCCCTCAACCCCTGCCGCGAGGCCTGGGGCGACATCCGCGACATCCGCGAGCTGGCGGCCCTGCCGGAGCCGGGCATCGACGACTGGTACCTGGACGTCGGCCACCCGCTGCTGGCCAGCCTCGGCAAGCAGGGGCGCGACTTCTTCGACGCCCTGTTCACCCTCGGCGGGCAGGACTTCGGCATCTACGCCGAGGACGACGGCCTGGACGACAGCAGCCTGCTGCGCGCCATCCAGAACGACATCCTGCGGCTGCGCACCCGCCATGCCGACGAGCGCCTGGCGCTGCGCCCGGACGACCGCTCGCTGGAGGTGCACGTCTGCCACTCGCCGCTGCGGGAAGTGGAGGTGCTGCACGACCAGCTGCTGGCCCGCTTCGCCGCCGATCCCGGGCTGACCCCCGACCAGGTGGTGGTGCTGACCCCCGACATCGAGCGCTACGCCCCCTACATCGAAGCGGTGTTCGCCCCCCGCGAGGGCGTGCCGCGCATCCCCTACAGCCTGGCCGACCGCAGCCTGCGTGCCGAGTTGCCGCTGGTGGAGGCCTTCCTCGCCCTGCTGGAACTGCCCCAGAGCCGCTTCGCCGCCGAGGAGTTGCTGGCCTGGCTGGAACTGCCGGCCCTGGCGGCCCGCGCCGGCATCGACGCCGACGACCTGCCGCTGATCCGCGACTGGCTGCGCGAAGCCGGCGTGCGCTGGGGCCGTGACGCTCGCCACCGGGTGCGCCTGGGCCTGCCCGAGGACGACGCCTTCAGTTGGCGCCAGGGCCTGGAACGCCTGGTACTGGGCTTCGCCGCCCCGCCCCGGCTGGCCGGCGAGGCCCCGCCACTGCTGGGGGACAGTTGGCCGCTGGATGCCCTCGAAGGCGCCCGCGCGCAACTGCTCGGCCGCCTGGCCGGCTTCATCCAGCGCCTCGGCGTGCTCGCCGACGACCTGGCCCGGCCGCGCCCGCTGGCGGACTGGGCCGAGACCCTGCAGGGGCTGATCGACCAGTTGTTCGACGAACGCGAGGCCGGCGAGACCCTGCTGCTGCTGTCCCAGGCCTGCGGCGAACTGCGCAAGCAGGGCGAGGCCGCGCTGATCACCCGCCCGGTGGAGCTGGCCCTGGTGCGCCAGCAACTGGTGGCCGCGCTGGATGCCGGCGGCGGCGCCTCGGGCTTCCTCACCGGCGCCGTGACCTTCTGCACCATGGTGCCCATGCGCAGCCTGCCGTTCCGCCTGGTGTGCCTGCTCGGCCTGGACGACGGCGCCTTCCCCCGGCGCACCCCCGCCGCCGGCTTCGACCTGATCACCCGCCGCCCGCGCCGGGGCGACCGCGCCCGGCGCCTGGACGACCGCTACCTGCTGCTGGAGACCCTGCAGTCGGCCCGCGACGGCCTCTACATCAGCTACGTCGGCCGCGACCCCCGGGACAACGCCGCGCTGCCGCCCTCGGTGCTGGTGAGCGAACTCCTGGAGACCGTCGACCTCACCGCCCACGCCGACGGCGCCCCCGCCAGCCAGCGGGTGCTGGTCAACCACCCGCTGCAGCCCTTCGCCCCCGGCAACTTCGCCGGCGGCGTCCACCGTGGCTATGCCGCCCCCTGGTTCCGCGCTGCCCAGCGCCTGGCCGGCGAACCGCAGCCGGCCGCCGCGCCCTTCGCCGAGCCGCTGCCGGCGCCTGACGCCGACTGGCTGACCCTGGAACCCTCGATGCTGGTGCAGTGCTTCCGCCACCCGGCGCGCTTCCTGCTGGAGCAGCGCCTCGGCCTGCACCTGGCCGAGCCCGAGGAAGCCCTCGCCAGCGACGAGCCCTTCGCCCTCGAAGGCCCCGCCTGGCGTGGCCTGCGCCAGCTCGCCCTGGACGCCGTCGAGCGCGGCTGGTCCGAGGCCGACGAGCGCCGCATCGCCCGCGCCGCCGGCTGGCTGCCCAGCGGCGAGCTCGGCCACGCCCTGTGGGGCCAACTGCGCGGCCCGGTGCGCGCCTTCGCCCCCCGGTTGTTCGACGCCCGCCCGGAGAGCGCGCCGCAGCCGCTGCTGGTGGATCTGGAACTGGCCGGCGTGCGCATCCACGGCTGGCTCGACGGGGTGACCGAAGACGGCCTGTTCGGCTGGCGCCTGAACCGCCTCGGCGAATGGGAGCTGGCGCCCTTCTGGCTGCGCCACCTGCTGCTGAACATCGCCGCACCTCCCGGCATCGCCCGGCAGAGCCGCCTGCTGTCGCCGGCCGGGGACTGGCAGGCCGGCCCGCTGACCAACGCCCGGCAATTGCTGGAGCCCTGGCTGGTGGCCTACCGCGAGGCCCTTTGCGCCCCGCTGCCGCTGATCACCAAGGCCAGCCACGGCTTCGCCCACGGTCTGCGCAAGCCCGGCCGCAAGGAGCCCCTGGAAGCGGCCCGCAGCAAGGCCCGCCTGGCCTGGGAAGGCCTCGACTTCGGCCCCCGTGGCGAATCCCAGGACCCCTGGTACGCCCTCGCCTTCCGCGACCGCGACCCCCTGGACGCGCGCTTCGAAACCCTCGCCGAGACCCTGCTCGGCCCGGCCCTGGACGCCCTGGCCGATGACGGCGAGGAGGACGCATGAGCGGCCGCCATGCAGATACGTTTGCGCTCATCTCTATGCAGTTCAGACAGGACATGTATAGGAATTGGCCTTTTTCTATACGCATGCGTATGAAAAGGTCGGAAAATGCCGGTTTCCTGAACATGATGGGAGTCGGTTTCCATGCCTGACCTGCACAGCCTGCACGAACTGGATCCGGTCCGTTTCGAGACCCGGTCGATACTCCGCAAGCTAGCTACGGCCAGCCGGGCACTGGCTGAGCTCAAGGGCGTCGCCTCGTCCATCCCCCACCAGGGCATCCTCATCAACACCCTGGGCATGCAAGAGGCGAAGGACAGCTCGGCCATCGAGAACATCGTCACCACCCATGACGATCTGTTTCGCGACGATGCCTTTCCCGATGCCGCGAACAGCCCGGCCGCCAAGGAGGTACTGCGCTACCGCCAGGCCTTGTATGTAGGTCATGCCTCGGTATGTCGAACCGGGCTGCTGACCACCAACCAGATCATCGAGATCCAGGCCGCGCTCGAACGCAACAATGCCGGCCTGCGTCGGCTGCCCGGAACGACCCTGAAGGACGGCTATGGCCGCGTGGTCTATACCCCGCCCCAGGAGGCCGAGCGGATCGTCGAGCTGATGAGGGACCTCGAACGCTTCATCAACGACGATGCGCTCTTCGATGCCGATCCCCTGGTGAAGATGGCACTGATCCATCACCAGTTCGAGAGCATCCACCCCTTCTACGATGGCAACGGCCGCACAGGGCGCATCGTCAACGTGCTGTATCTACTCAAGTGTGGGCTGCTGGACATTCCCGTCCTCTACTTGAGCCGCTACATCGTCCGCCACAAGGTGGCGTACTACGACCTGCTCCAGGCCGTGCGGGACGACGGGCAATGGGAGGCCTGGGTGCTGTTCATGCTCTCGGCCATCGAAGAAACGGCACGCCAGACCATCCATACGATCGAGGGCATCAAGGCTGCGTTGCTCGACTACAAGCACCGGATACGTGCGCAGCACCGTTTCTACAGCCAGGACCTGATCAACAACCTGTTCACCCATCCCTACACCAAGATCGAATTCGTCATGCGCGACCTTTCGGTCTCGCGCCTGACCGCGACGCGCTACCTACAGGAGCTTTCCGACGCGGGTTTCCTGGAGAAGCGCAGGATCGGGCGGTCCAACTACTACAGCAACCTGGCGCTGAACGCGGTGCTGACTGGGGACGATCTGAGGGACGGCCCATGAGCCTCGACCTGCTCGACTCCCCCTTCGACGGCCGCAGCCTGATCGAGGCCAGTGCCGGCACCGGCAAGACCTGGACCCTGACCGCGCTCTACGCCCGCCTGCTGCTGGAGCGCCAGCTCGGCGTCGGGCAGATCCTCGTGGTCACCTACACCACCGCCGCCACCGCCGAGCTGCGCGAGCGCATCCGCGCGCGCCTGGCGGCGCTGCTGGCCATGTACGAGGGCGCCCCCGCGCCGGACCCGGTGCTGGCCGGGCTGCATGCCCGCTACCCGGGCGAGGATGCCCACCGCCGCCTGCTGCTGGCGGTGCACGGTTTCGACGAGGCAGCCATCTTCACCATCCACGGCTTCTGCCAGCGTGCGCTGCAGGACGCGGCCTTCGAGGCCGGCGGGGATTTCGACAGCGAACTGGCGGCCGACGACCGCGACGTACTGGACGCCCTGCTCGCCGACCTCTGGCGCGCCGAACTGGCCGCCGCCGAACCGGCCTGGGCGCGCTTCCTGGCGCAGAAGCGGCTGACCCCGGCCAGCCTGCGCCAGCGCCTGCGCGGGCACCTGGGCAAGCCCTACCTGCGCATCGAGCCCCGCGACGCCGCCCCGGGCGACCTGGCCCCGGCCTGCGACGCCTGGGAACACGCCCGCAGCCTGTGGCTACGCGACGCCGCCAGTTGCCTGGCCGAGCTGGCGGCCTTCGACGGGCTCAACAAGCGCAGCTACGACGCGGCCAGGTTCGCCCTCTGGCACAGCGAGCTGGACGCCTACTTCGCCGACCCGGCGGCGCTCTTCGCCCCGCCGGCAGGGCTGGAGAAGCTCGCCCGCGAGGCGCTGGCCAAGGGCTGCAAGAAGGGCTTCGACCTGCCGGATTACCCGCTCTGCTCGGCCCTGCAAGGCCTGGTGGACGCGCTGGAGGCGGCCAAACCGGCGGGCGAGGCACGGCTGATCGCCCTGCAGGTGCGCCTGCTCGACACCCTCAACCGCGAGCTGCCCCAGCGCAAGGCGGCCCAGCGCCTGCTGGCCTTCGACGACCTGCTCAACCGCCTCGACGAGGCGCTGCAGGGCGAGGCCGGCGACGCCCTGGCCGCCGCCCTGCGCGAGCGCTACCCGGTGGCGCTGATCGACGAATTCCAGGACACCGACCCGGTGCAGTACGCCATCTTCCGCCGCGTCTACCCGGGCGGCGAAGCCGGGGGCGACCTGTGCTTCGTCGGCGACCCCAAGCAGGCCATCTACGCCTTCCGTGGCGCGGACCTGGCCACCTACCTCAAGGCCCGTGACGAGGCCGCCCGGCAATACAGCCTGGCCACCAACCACCGCTCCGTGCCGCGCCTGATCGCCGCGCTGAACCGGGTCTTCGACCGCCCCCGCCCGTTCGCCGAGCCGGGGCTGGACTACCCGCCGGTGGGCGCCAGCGACAAGCCGCGCGCCCAACTGGTGCTGCCCGAGGGCGGTGCCCCGCTGGAACTGGTGTGGCTGGGGGACGAACCGCTCGGCAAGGGCGAGGCCGGCCGCGCGGTGGCCATCGACACCGCCCGCCGCATCGCCGCCCTGCTGGCCGCCAGCGCCGCCGGCCAGGCCTACTTCGAGGCCGACGGCGTGCGCACCCCGCTGCGCGGCGGCGACTTCGCCGTGCTGGTGGCCAGCCACCGCCAGGCCGGCGACGTGGCCGCCGAGCTGGCCACCCGTGGTGTGCCCAGCGTGCGCCGTGGCCGCGACAGCGTCTGGCACAGCGAAGAGGCCGCCGAACTGGCCGCCGTGCTCGCCGCCTACGCCGAGCCGGGGCGCGAGGGCGTGCTGCGCTATGCCCTCTCCACCCGCCTGCTGGGCCGCGACGCCCAGGCCCTGGCCCGCTGCCAGGACGACGAGCACGCCTGGGACGAGGAGCGCGAACGCGCCGAGCGCTACCACCAGCTCTGGCAGCAGCACGGCTTCATGCGCGCCTTCCGTGCCTGGCTCGACGAGCAGGCGGTGGCCGAGCGGCTGATCGCCCTGCCCGACGGCGAACGGCGCCTGACCAACCTGCTGCACCTGGCCGAACTGCTGCAGGCCGAGAGCCTGTTGCGCCCCGGCCTGGAGCCGCTGCTGGCCTGGTTCATCGCCCAGTGCCAGGCCGAGAGCCACGGCGACGACGCCCTGCTGCGCCTGGAAAGCGATGCCGAGCGGGTGCAGATCGTCACCGTGCACACCTCCAAGGGCCTGGAATACCCGCTGGTGTTCTGCCCCTACCTATGGGACGGCGCGCTGCTGCGCCGCGACGAAGACATCACCTGCCACGCCGAGGACGGCACCCCGCTGCTGGACCTGGGCGGCCCCGAGCTGGAGGCCAACCGCGAGCGCGCCCGCCGCGAACGCTTCGCCGAACGCCTGCGCCTGGCCTACGTGGCCCTCACCCGCCCCCGCGACCGCCTCTGGCTGCACTGGGGCCCGGTGGCGGTGCCCAAGCCGAAGAAGGACGGCGGCCTGCCCGATGACGGGCTGCACACCAGCGCCCTGGCCTGGCTGCTGCACGGCCGCGCCTTGCCCGGCGATGCCCCCCTGGACGAGCTGGCCGGCCACCTGGCCGCCCTGGAAGGCCCCGGCCTGCGCCAGGAACTGGAGGCCCTGGCCGCCGTCAGCGCGGGCGACATCGCCGTGGTGCCGCTGCGCGAGGCCGAGGCCAGCGCCCAGGGCGAGCACCGCGCCCCGCCGCCGACGGCCCTGGCGCAACTGCAACGCACCCTGCACAGCGCCTGGCGGGTCGGCAGTTTCTCCGGCCTGGCGGCCGGCATGCACATGGAGGCACCGGACCGCGACGCCTTCTTCGTGCCGCCGGCCACCGAGCCGGGCAGCGGCTTCCACGCCTTCCCGCGCGGCGCACGGGCAGGCACCTGCCTGCACGCCATCCTCGAGGACTGGGTGCGCGGTGAGGGCGAGCTGGCCGCGCTGGTGGACACCCACCTCAAGGGCCACGGCCTGCCGCTGGAATGGACCGAGACCGCGACCCTGCACCTGCGCCAGGTGCTGGACGCCGACCTCGACGGCGCCGGCCTGACCCTGGCCGGGCTTGACCCGGCGCGGCGCCTGCCGGAACTGGGCTTCACCTTCCCGGTGCGCCAGCTCGACCTGCACGGCCTGCGCGCGGTGCTGGCGGACCCGGCCCACGGCCTGCCGGCGCCCATGCGCGCGGCGGCCGAACGCCTGGAGTTCGACACCCTCAACGGCTTCATGAAGGGCTTCATCGACCTCACCTTCGAGCACCAGGGGCGCTGGTACATCGCCGACTACAAGTCCAACTGGCTAGGGCCCGACGCCAGCTACTACGGCGGCGAACGCCTGGAGCAGGCCATCGCCGCCGAGCACTACCACTTGCAGTACCTGATCTACCTGGTGGCGCTGCGGCGCTTCCTGCGCCAGCGCCTGGACGGCTTCGGCCCGGACGGGCTGGGCGGCGCCTACTACCTGTTCCTGCGCGGTATGCCCGACGCCGGGGTGTACTTCCACCGCCCGGAAGACGCGCTGCTGGACGCGCTGGACCGGCTGTTCGAGGAGGGCCACCCGTGATGCCTGCCGACCTGCCCCTGGGGCCGCTGGAGCGCTTCTTCGCCGACAGCCTGCTGCACCTGGAGCCCGATGCGCCGCTGCCGGTGCTGGTGGCCGGGGTACTCTGCTGCCAGGCCCTGGCAGCGGGCGATGTGTGCCTGCCCCTGGCGCGCCTGGCCGGTCAGCGGGTGTTCGACGAGGGCGTCGAGGGCTTCGACCTGCCACCCCTGGACACCTGGCGGGCGCAACTGGCGGCCTCGCCGCTGGTGGCCACGGCCGGTGGCTACGCGCCGCTGACCCTGGACGGCGACCGCCTCTACCTCAGCCGCTACCACGCCTATGAGGCGCGCCTGGCCGAGGCCCTGCTGGGGCTGGCCACGGCCCGCCCGCCGGTGGACGAGGCGCAACTGGGCGAGTCCCTGGCGCGGCTGTTCGCCCGCAACACCCAGTCGCCGGACTGGCAGCGGCTGGCCGCCGCTCAGGCGGTGCGGCGCAACCTGGCGGTGATCTCCGGCGGCCCCGGCACCGGCAAGACCACCACCGTGGTGCGCCTGCTGGCGTCCCTGCTGGAGCAGCCCGGCGGCGAGCGCCTGGCCATCGGCCTGGCGGCCCCCACCGGCAAGGCGGCGGCACGCATGGCCGAGGCGATCCGCAATGCCAAGGCTGACCTGCCGGTGAGCGATACGGTGAAGGCCCTGCTGCCGGAGGAGGCGCGCACCCTGCACCGCCTGCTCGGCAGCCACGGCGACAGCCCCCGGGTGCGCCACCACGCCGATAACCCGCTGCCGCTGGACGTGCTGGTGGTGGACGAGGCCTCGATGGTGGACCTGGCGCTGATGGCCAAGCTGGTGGACGCGCTGCCCCCGGGTGCGCGGCTGATCCTGCTGGGGGACAAGGACCAACTGGCGGCGGTGGAGGCCGGCGCGGTGTTCGCCGAACTCTGCGAGGGCCGGGGCCTGGACGCCACGGCGGCGGCCGAGCTGGAACGCATCACCGGCCAGCCGGTGCCGGCGGAGACGCCCACCTCGCGCCTGGGGGATTCGGTGGTGCTGCTGACCCACAGCCACCGCTTCGCCGGGGACAGCGGCATCGGTGAACTGGCGCGGCGGATCAACGCCGGCGATGCCCGCGGCACCCTGGCGTTGCTGCGCGAGGGCCGCGCCGACCTGGCCTGGAACGCCGGGCCGCTGCAGGCCGCGCTGCTGGAACGTCTGGATGCGGGCTACGCCCCTTTCATCAGTGCGGCACGACGGGGCGACCCGACGGCCGCCTTCGCGGCCTTCGCCGAATTCCGCGCCCTCACCGCCCAGCGCGAGGGGCCCTGGGGCGTGGCCGGGATCAACGAGGCGCTGGAGGCGCGCATCAAGCGCCGCCTGGGCATCGCCAGCCGCGAGCGCTGGTACCCGGGGCGGGCGGTGATGGTGCGGCAGAACGACTACGCGCTGGGGCTGTTCAACGGCGACGTCGGCATCTGCCTGCCGACGCCCCATGGGCTGCGGGTGTTCTTCGAGGGCGAGGACGGCCACCGGCCCTTCTCCCCGGCACGTTTGCCGAGCCACGACAGCGCCTTCGCCATGACGGTGCACAAGAGCCAGGGCTCGGAGTTCCGCGAGGTGCTGCTGGTGCTGCCGGAGCAGCCGAGCCCGCTGCTCAGCCGCTCGCTGTTCTACACCGGCATCACCCGCGCCCGGCAGCGGGTGGAGATCTGGGGTCTGCCCCAGCGCCTGGCCGAGGCGGTGAGCACCCGCGCCGAGCGGGCGGCGGGCCTGGCCGAGCGCCTGGCCCGTGACCCGCAGTCGTCGGTGCTCCCCGCAGCCGCGCCTGCTGCGGCGGCTCCGGTTGTACAGGTGCCGCCGGCTGGGGGGCAGTTGGATTTGTTCTAGGGTGTTGGAACGGTGGAGAGGTGGGGCGGTGGGCTGAAGCCCACCCTACGCCCTCTACGGCGCGCCCTGCTCCTGGGTGGGAACGAGAACGGGGCCCGTGGGCCCCGTTGTCATGACGCGGTGGATCAGTCGATCCGCAGGACCTTGGCGAGGAGGATCTTCGGGCCTTTCATCTTCTTGACGATGATGCGCAGGCCCTCGGTCTCCAGCACTTCTTCCTCTTCGGGAACCCGGTTGAGGCTGTCGTAGATCAGCCCGGCCAGGGTGTCGGCCTCGACATGGTCGAGGTCGATGCCGAGCAGGCGCTCGACCTTGAACAGCGGGGTGTCGCCGCGCACCAGCAGCTTGCCGGGCTGGTAGGCGAGCACGCCGCGCTCGGTCTTGCGGTGTTCGTCCTGGATGTCGCCGACCAGCACTTCGAGCACGTCTTCCATGGTCAGGAAGCCGACCACCTTGCCGTCGGCCTCTTCGACCAGGGCGAAGTGCGCGCCGCCCTGGCGGAACTGCTCCAGCAGGCGCGGCAGCGGCATGTGCTTGCTGACGCGCTCCACCGGGCGGGTGAGTTCGGCGAGGTCGAAGGACTCGGGCAGGCTGTCCAGGGCGGACAGGGCGAGGAGCAGGTCCTTGATGTGCAGGACGCCGATGAACTCGCCCTTGCGGTCGTCGTAGACCGGGTAGCGGCTGTACTTGTGGCGGCGGATGACGCCGAGGATGTCGGACAGCGGGGCGTCGTGCTCCAGGTAGATCAGGTCTTCCCGGGAGTTGGCCCAGTCCACCACGTCCAGTTCGCCCATTTCGACGGCGGAGGCGAGTACGCGCATGTCCTGGTCGCTGGGGTCGCGGGCGCGGCTGGAGTGCAGGATCAGCTTGAGCTCGTCACGGCTGTAGTGGTGCTCGTGGTGAGGGCCGGGCTCGCCCTGGCCGGCGATGCGCAGGATGGCGTTGGCGCTGGCGTTGAGCAGCCAGATGGCCGGGTACATGAGCCAGTAGAAGAGGTACAGCGGCACCGCCGTCCACAGCGACAGCAGTTCGGGCTTGCGGATGGCCCAGGACTTGGGCGCCAGCTCGCCGACCACGATGTGCAGGTAGGAAATGATGAAGAAGGCGGTGAAGAAGGAGATGCCGTGGAGCAGCTTCTCCGATTCCACGCCGACGGCGCTGAGCAGCGGGCCGAGCAGGTGGGCGAAGGCCGGCTCGCCGACCCAGCCGAGGCCGAGGGAGGCCAGGGTGATGCCCAACTGGCAGGCGGAGAGGTAGGCGTCGAGCTGGTTGTGCACGGTGCGCAGGATGCGCCCGCGCCAGCCGTGCTGGTCGGCGATGGATTCGACACGGGTGGCGCGCAGCTTGACCATGGCGAACTCGGCGGCGACGAAGAAGCCGTTGAGCAGCACGAGGAAGAGGGCGAACAGGACGAGGCCGAAATCGGCGAAATAGCTGGAGAAGGTGGAGCTTGTGGAAGGGTCCATTAGGGGTCGGGGCTGGCGAATGATCGGCTAAGGGTGAAGGCTGGGCCTTGAGTTTGCAAGCGGGCGGAAGGCCCCGGGAGCGTGGGGCCCGGGGCGCGCCGTGAGGTCTTTCTCAACGCTCGCCGGCCACCTGCGCCGGAGGGAAATGGCAGGTGAAGGTGCTGCCGTGGTTGAGCACGGAGCTGATGTCCAGGCGGGCGCGGTGGCGGAGCAGTACGTGCTTGACGATGGCCAGGCCCAGGCCGGTGCCGCCGGTGTTGCTGGCGCGGCTGGAGTCGACCCGGTAGAAGCGCTCGGTCAGGCGTGGCAGGTGCTTGGCTTCGATGCCGATGCCGGAGTCCTGCACGGCCAGGTGTGCGCCCAGTTCGTCGCCCCACCAGCGGATGCGGATGTCGCCGCCGTCGGGGGTGTACTTCACGGCGTTGAACACCAGGTTGGAGAAGGCGCTGCGCAGCTCGGCCTCGCTGCCGCGCAGGCGCACGCTGGCGTCGGCCTCCAGTTCGATGTGGTGCTGGCGGCTGCCGGACAGGGCGAGTGCGTCGTGGCGGATGCTTTGCAGCAGGGTCTCGACCTCCACCGGCTGGTTGTCGGAGGGGTAGTCGGTGGCTTCCAGCTTGGCCAGCAGCAGCAGGTCGTTGAGCAGGTTCTGCATGCGCCCGGCCTGCTGGTGCATCTGCTGCAGGGCACGGCCCCAGCGCGGGTTCACGTCGTCGACGTTGTCCAGCAGGGTCTCCAGGTAGCCGGCGATCACCGTCAGCGGAGTACGCAGCTCATGGGAGACGTTGGCGACGAAGTCCTTGCGCATCTGCTCCAACTGGTGAAGCCGGGTGATGTCGCGCACCAGCATCAGGTGCTCGCGGTTGCCGTACTGGGTGATGTGGAACTGCAGGCGCCGGCGGTCGTGGACCGGCGAGGGCAGTTCGAGGGCCTCGCGGTAGTTCTCCTGCTCGAAGTACTCCTTGAAGCGCGGGTGACGGATCAGGTTGGTGACCGGCTGGCCGCTGTCCTGGGGGGTCTTGAGGCCTAGCAGGTTCTCGGCGGCGCGGTTCCACCAGTCGAGGTTGCCCTCGCTGTCGAGCATCACCACGGCATCCTTGAGGGCGGCGGTGGACTCCTGCACGCGGTCGATCACCGCCTGCAGGCGCCCGCGCACGCGCTGGTCGCGGCGTTGCAGGTGGTAGATGCTGTCGAACACTTCGCCCCACAGGCCGTAGCCGTCCGGCGGCGGCTCGTCGGGTTTGTGTTCCTTGAGCCATTTGTGCAGGCGCAGCAGTTGGCTGAGGGTCCAGCCGAGGTAGGCGCCCAGGCCGATGGCCAGGGCCCAGCCGTATTCACCGGAGATGAAGCCGGCGAGGAGGCAGGCACCGAGCAGGAGAATCAAACGGCGGATTACGGCACGGCGCCAGTCCTGGTTCAACGGTCGCTTCCTTGTTCGGCGGGATCAGCCCTTGGTGGAGAAACGATAACCGGTGCCGCGCACCGTCTGCACCAGGTTCTCGTAGGCGTCGCCCAGGGCCTTGCGCAGGCGCCGGATGTGCACGTCAACGGTGCGTTCCTCGACGTAGACGTTGCCGCCCCAGACCTGGTCCAGCAGTTGGCCACGGGTGTAGGCGCGCTCCTGGTGGGTCATGAAGAACTGCAGCAGGCGGTATTCGGTGGGGCCCATCTCGGCCGGCTTGCCGTCGATGGTGACGCGGTGGCTGATGGGGTCCAGCAGCAGGCCGCCGATCTCGATGGGGGCTTCGCTGTCGGTGGGGCCGGCGCGGCGCAGCACGGCCTTGAGGCGGGCCACCAGCTCGCGGGGCGAGAAGGGCTTGGTGATGTAGTCGTCGGCGCCGACTTCCAGGCCCTGGATCTTGTTGTCTTCCTCACCCTTGGCGGTGAGCATGATGATCGGGATGTCGCTGGTCAGGTCGTCGCGCTTCAGGCGCCGGGCCAGTTCGATGCCGGAGGTGCCGGGGAGCATCCAGTCCAGCAGGATCAGGTCGGGCTTGCGGTCGATGATGCTGGCGTGGGCCTGCTGGGTGTTCTCCGCTTCCAGGCACTCGTAGCCGGCCATTTCCAGGGCCACCGCGATCATTTCGCGGATCGGTGCTTCGTCGTCGACGATCAGGATGTTCTTGCCAACCATGTGTTCGCCTCGGCTCGCTGGTTCTGATGGTTTGCGCGCATTAGATAACGGAATTATTGCAGTGATATGACACGACCGTGGCGGAGCCGACGGCCGTGTCGTGCCCGTGTTCAGCGCAGTGCGTAGTCGGCCACCACGCCGATGAGGATCGCCAGGCCCGCCCAGTGGTTGTGCAGGAAGGCCTTGAAGCAGGCCTGCGGGTCGCGGTCGCGGGTGCTGTGGAATTCCCAGGCGAAGCAGGCCAGGGCGCCGAGCAGGCCGAGGTGGAAGTACAGGCCCAGTTCGAAGCGGCTGCCGGCCAGCAGCAGGCACAGCAGGGCGAGGCCCTGGAGGGTGGCGATGATCACCCGGTCGGCGTCGCCGAAGAGGATGGCGGTGGACTTGATGCCGATCTTCAGGTCGTCCTCGCGGTCGGTCATGGCGTAGTAGGTGTCGTAGGCCACGGTCCACAGCAGGTTGGCGATGTAGATCAGCCAGGCGGCGGCCGGCAGTTCGCCGGTGGCGGCGGTGAAGGCCATGGGGATGCCCCAGGAGTAGGCGGCGCCCAGCACCACCTGGGGGTAGAAGGTGTAGCGCTTCATGAAGGGGTAGCAGGCGGCCAGGGCCACGGCGCCGAAGGACAGCCAGACGGTGGTGGCGTTGGTCAGCAGCACCAGGCCGAAGGCGATGGCCAGCAGCACGGCGAAGAACACCAGGGCTTCCTTCGGACGGATGGCGCCGGTGGCCAGGGGGCGGGCGTGGGTGCGGGCGACGTGGCCGTCGAAGTGGCGGTCGGCGTAGTCGTTGATGGCGCAGCCGGCGGCGCGCATGACGGCGACGCCGAGGACGAAGACCAGGACGTTCTTCAGGCTGGGGTGGCCGTCGGCGGCGATCCACACGGCCCAGAGGGTGGGCCAGAGCAGCAGGTAGACGCCGATGGGACGGTCGAGCCGGGCGAGCTGGACGAAGTCCCAGGCACGCGGGTGCAGGCGGTTGAGCGATCGCAGGAACTGGATGTACATCGGGGGCCTCCGCTGGACGTGCGGCGGATTATACGGCCTCGATTCCGGCCTGCCGCCACAGCGTGGGGAGGAATATCTCGGCCACCAGCACGCCCAGCTCGTCGCGGCGGAAGCAGGAGCGACGGCCCCAGAGGCGCTCTTCGCGCACCTCGGCCGGCAGCAGCGACGCCGGGTAGCGGGTGACTTCGATGGCGCCGCGGGCGAAGGCGCGGTCGCTGAACAGCAGCTCGCCAAGGGAACGACCGCCAAGGTCGGCCAGGGCCAGGCCGGAGCCTTCCAGGGCCTTGCGGGCGGCGACGCTGCGGGCGAAGACCCAGGGTTCGCCATGCCCGCGCAGGTACACCTCGCGCACCCAGCCCTGGCTGCCGTCGGGCACGTCAAGGGCCTGGCATTCGTCGCTGCGCAGCACCTGCCAGGCTTCGTTCAGCGGGGTGACGCTGAAGGCACCTTCGGCCAGGGCGGTGAGGCGGCGCGTCAGCGAGCCCTGGTCGAACAGCCAGTCGCGCACCTCGGCAGCGGGCGCGGGGTGCAGTTGCTGGGCGCTGAGCCAGCGGGGCGGGTGGACGAGGGCGGCGTTCGACACGGTGGACCTGCGGGGTTGAGGCGGCGCGGGAGTGTAGCACGCAGCCCGGCGCGCTCCGGACGGGCCCGGTTGCCGCAGGGCGGTGGTCGGCGGGCGTCTTGGCGCTGCCCTTTGATTGGGTTAGGTTGCGCGCGCAACCGTGAGTTTCCCGAGGCAGATATGAAGAAATGGCAATGCGTGGTCTGCGGACTGATCTATGACGAAGCCCAGGGCTGGCCGGACGACGGCATCGCCCCTGGCACCCGCTGGGAAGACGTGCCGGCCGACTGGCTGTGCCCGGATTGCGGCGTGGGCAAGCTGGACTTCGAGATGATCGAGATCGGCTGATCCTCCCGGGCCCCCGCGTTCTGCGTGGGGCCCTGTTTCTCCCTCTCCCCCGTTTCTGCTGCACCCCTGGTCACGCCCCAACCTCCGTCGGGGCGCGCGGCTGCCTGCTTGGCGAGCGCGGGCGGTTTGGAGTAGGTTCGGCCGATCGTTCCCGCTGGGGTGGAGGTGCGTGTGCGCAAGTGGCAATGCGTGGTGTGCGGCTTCATTTATGACGAGGCCCTGGGGCTGCCCGAGGAAGGCATTGCCCCCGGTACGCGCTGGGAGGATGTCCCGGCGGATTGGGTCTGCCCCGATTGCGGGGTGGGCAAGGTGGACTTCGAGATGATCGAGATCCGCTGAGTCCTGGTGGTTTTCTGAGCGACGGCCTGCGGGCCGTCGCGTCGTTTTTTATCCTGGGAGTGAGTGATGAGTGCACCTGTGGTGATCGTCGGGACCGGCCTGGCCGGCTACAACCTGGCCAAGGAGTTTCGCAAGCTGGACGGCGAGACGCCGCTGTTGCTGATCAGTGCCGATGACGGCCGCTCCTACTCCAAGCCGATGCTGTCCACCGGCTTCGGCAAGAACAAGGATGCCGACGGCCTGGCGATGGCGGAGGCCGGTGCCATGGCCGAGCAGTTGAAGGCGGAGATCCGCACCCACACCCGCATCACCGGCATCGACCCGGGGCACCGGCAGATCTGGATCGGCGAGGAAGCCGTGGCCTACCGCGACCTGGTGCTGGCCTGGGGCGCCGAGGTGATCCGCGTGCCGGTGGATGGCGATGCGGGGGACGCGGTGTTCCCCATCAATGACCTGGAAGACTATGCGCGCTTTCGCGCGGCAGCCGCCGGCAAGCGCCGGGTGCTGATCCTCGGTGCCGGGCTGATCGGCTGCGAGTTCGCCAACGACCTGACCCTGGGCGGCTACGAGGTGGAGGTCGTCGCCCCCTGTGAGCAGGTCATGCCCGGCCTGCTCCATCCGGCGGCGGCCGGCGCCGTGCAGGCGGGGCTGGAGGCCATCGGCGCGCGCTTCCACCTGGGGCCGGTGCTGGCCAGCCTGAACCATGCCGGCGATGGGCTGGTGGCGCACCTCTCCGACGGCACTCACCTCTCCTGCGACCTGGTGGTCTCCGCTGTGGGCCTGCGTCCGCGCACCGCCCTGGCGGCGGCGGCGGGCCTGGACGTGAACCGGGGCGTGGTGGTGGACCGCGAGCTGCGCACCTCCCACGCGAACATCTACGCGCTGGGGGATTGCGCGGAAGTGGACGGCATCAACCTGCTCTACGTGATGCCGCTGATGGCCAGCGCCCGGGCCCTGGCGCAGACCCTGGCCGGCACGCCGACGGCGGTCAGCTACGGGCCGATGCCGGTGACGGTGAAGACCCCGGCCTGCCCGCTGGTGGTCTCGCCGCCGCCCCGTGGTCTGGACGGCGAATGGACGGTGGAAGGGGCCGGCGCGGACATCAAGGTGCTCTGCCGCGATGCCTCCGGGCGCCTGCTGGGCTATGCGCTCACCGGTGCGGCGGTGCAGGAGAAGCTCGCGCTGAACCGTGAACTGCCGCCGGTCTTGGCATGAACGGCCGGCCTTCTGTCGGAACCGCCCTCAGCTTGTAGGTCAAAACTGTCGGACAACACTGGCGCGGGCCTTTGCGGCATGCCATCCTCCTCGTGGTCTGCCGCAGCGCAGAGCTGTTGCGGCGCCTTGGGCGCTGTTCTGGATGAACAGCACGGACACAAAAACAACAAACCGTCACAGAGGCATCTATGCGTAAACCGGAACTCGCCGCCGCCATCGCCGAGAAGGCCGATCTCACCAAGGATCAGGCCAATCGTGTTCTCAACGCCGTTCTCGAAGAAATCACCAACGCGCTGCACCGCAAGGACAGCGTGACCCTGGTCGGTTTCGGCACCTTCGTGCAGCGCCACCGTGGCGCCCGCACTGGCAAGAACCCGCAGACCGGCCAGCCGGTCAAGATCAAGGCCAGCAACACCGTGGCCTTCAAGCCGGGCAAATCCCTCAGGGATGAAGTTTCTAAAGGATGAGTCGCCCCATCGTTGACTGATCACGATCAGGAAGGCCCCGGTTCCCGGGGCCTTCCTCTTTCCCTGCTCGGCCTGTTTCTCCTCCCGTATCGTCTGCCTTCGGCCGTTTCTGTGCCACGCCCTGCCCACTGATGTACCGCCCTGGCTGTGTGTGCTCGCACCGTCGTGGGTGCAGCACGCCCCCGTTTCCCTGGGACACCGGGCAAGGGCATCTCAAAAGGGCAATTGGTGAATGAAACCAGGCATCAGCGTTCAATTAATTTCGATTGTTGCCGGATTTCATTCACCCATACTGGGGCCCGCAGGTGCAGGTAGAGGCGGTATTGCAGGTCCTCGTTGGACGCGACCGCTTCGATCAGGACGACACGCTTGAAGCAGCAGGGATTGCCCGGAGGGGTAACAGCCTGGGAGTCGTAACGGGGTACGCCCCGGGCTGAGCTGAATACCCTGATCCGCAAACCTGGGCGGTGATGGCGGGCCTTTCGAGCCCGCGTCCTGCCGATACCGAAGGTGCCGGGGTCATATGAACAAGAAAAATACCTCGCTTCACACCGAGCTTCGCTCTTTCAACGATCCGCGCCCCCCCGGATGAGGGAGGGGGACAGGAATGTCCGTTCAGGCGTTTCAATGCCCGGGCCAGGTCAATAACCCACACAGCCTGGCCCACGCGAAGTCAACGTTGTGGAGCGTGCCCATGATCATCAAGAGCCGTGCAATCCAGTGCATCACCCTCGCTGTGTCCGTTGCGATCACCGCCCCTGCCATGGCCGGTGTGACGAAATCGCCTGGCGTACTGAAAGTGGCCATGGAGGCGACCTACCCCCCTTTCGGGTCCTATGACGATCAGCAGCGCATCGTCGGGGCTGATCCGGAGCTTGCCGCTGCACTCGCCAGGCAGATGGGGGTGGAACTCACGATCATCGATGCCAAGTTCCCGTCGCTGATCATGGGGCTCAATGCCGGCCACTACGATGCGGTGATCTCGGGCATGTACATCACGCCGGAACGGCAGACCCAGACGCAAACCCTGGGTTATGCGCAGTCGGGCGCGTCCGTTCTGGTGCCGAAGGGCAGCAAGCTGAAGATCAGCCGCGCGGAGGACCTGTGCGGCACCACGCTCGGTCTCCTGCAGGCTTCTGCCTGGGTTGCCGAGTTCCGCTCGCTGTCTTCCTCCTACTGCGAGCCCCAGGGCAAGGGCGCAATCGTGGTCAATGAATACCCGTCCGGACCGGAGGTCACCCAGGCCACGCTGTCGCGCAACGTGCAGGCCCAGGTGGAGATGGGGGCCGCCGCCAGGATGATCCTGGAGCGCACGGGGGATCGCCTGGCGATTGCCTCCGACAAGCAGATCTACCTGCAAACGCTGGGCATCTTCGTCAAGAAGAACAACAGCGAAACCTATGAGGCACTTCGCTCCGCCTTTGAAAGGATCAAGGCCAATGGCGAGTACGCGGCCATCCTCGAGAAGTACAACCTGGAAGCCGCCCCGAACTGAGCACGCGCCTGTTCGCTTGTTATCCGTCTTCCGGGTGAGGTGGTTATGCAATTTGATTGGATGTACTTCATCTCGCTGTTTTCCATGCCGGCGTTCTGGAAAGCCTGCGTGGTGGTGATCGAACTGAGCGCCCTGACGTGGGGCATCGGCCTGGTGGCGGGGTTTCTGCTTGCGTTGGCGAAGATGGCTCGCAACCGGTTCGTCCGTTCGGCCGCTTCGACCTACATCTGGTTCTTCCGCAGTGTCCCCCTGCTGGTGCTGGTCGTGTTCGTCTACAACTTGCCGCAGGCCTTTCCCGCGACCGGGAGCGTGCTGATGAGCCCGTTCTATTCCGGGCTCATTGCGCTGGTGGTCACGGAGACGGCCTACATGGCCGAGATTCATCGCGGCGGCATCATCGCGGTGGCGAAGGGGCAGAAGGAGGCGGGGCGTGCTCTGGGCATCGGGATGTTCGGTATCGAGCGCCTGATCGTCGTGCCTCAGGCGTTCCGCATTGCGCTGCCGACGCTGATCAACGAGTACATCACGGTGGTGAAGCTGACCTCGCTGGTCTCGGTCATTTCGCTGACCGAGATATTGACGGTCGGCCAGCGCCTGTATGCGCAGAATTTCCTGGTCATGGAGACCCTGGCGGCCGTGGCGGTTTACTACGTGCTGATCGTCACGGTGTTCGGCAAGCTGCTGCAGGGCCTGGAGCGTCACCTGGAGCTGGGGCGTCGCAAGCCGCAGACGCTCAGTGACTCCCAGGTTGCCGACCTGCGCAGCCGGTTCCAGGACGCGCGCCCTGCCCCCCGGCCGTCGTGCTCACCCGACGGGGTGCCGGCCCTGCGCTTGCGCAACATCCACAAGCGCTATGGCCACCACGAGGTGCTCAAGGGGATTCACCTTGCGGTGGAGGCCGGGCAGGTCGTCTCCATCATTGGCCCTTCGGGGTCCGGCAAGACCTCGCTGATTCGCACGATCAACGGCCTGGAAGGGATCGACCAGGGCAGCATCGAGCTGTTCGGCGAGGTGATCATCGAGGCGGGCGACAGGCCGAACAGCGGGAGGTTGCGCAAGAAGATCACCCACATCGGGATGGTCTTCCAGAGCTTCAACCTGTTCCCCCACCGGACCCTTCTCGACAACGTCACCCTGGCACCGATCCACCACGGGGATAATCGTGCGCTGACGGTGCAGCGTGCCTATCAGTTGCTCGACAAGGTGGGTTTGCTGGCTCACGCCGACAAGTACCCGCACCAGTTGTCCGGCGGGCAGCAGCAGCGGGTGGCGATTGCCAGGGCGCTGGCCATGGAGCCGGACATCATGCTGTTCGACGAGCCGACCTCGGCGCTCGACCCCGAGCTGGTGGGGGATGTGCTGAACGTGATCCGCAGGCTGGCGAACGAGGGCATGACCATGGTCATCGTCACCCATGAGATCGACTTCGCCATGTCGATTTCCGATCGCGTCGTCTTCATGGAGAACGGTCTGGTGCAACTGGATGCCGCACCGGAGCAGATTCGCCATGACCGCGCGGCCGAGCGAGTGCGCAGGTTCATGGGCCTCGGCACCGAGCCTCAGGCTCCGGCGATGGCCATTCAGTGTTGAGCGAGCGTCCGATATGGGTGCGCGTCGGCGCCCGTATCGGACGCTGTCATGCAGGCGGCGCCCGTGCCTCGTTGGCATTCCACCCATCTCCCGGCTGGGCTGTAGTCCCGCTCGCAAATCGCTACAATGCGCGCCCGTTCCCCTTCCGACCGAGGCGCTCGCCGATGAAATTCCGACTCCTGCTCTGGGTTCTGGGCCGCATGATGGCCAAGGCCAGCCGTGACAATGCCGCCTTCCGCGAGCAACTGGCCGGCAAGGACCTGGTGTTCCAGTTGCACACCCTCGATGGCAAGGTGGCCCGTCATTTCGTGGTCAAGGATCAGCGCGTCACCAGCAAGCGTGGCGTGACGGCTTCGCCGGCCTTCGCCATCGGCTTCAAGGATGGCGCCTACGGCTTCGCCACCATGAACGCGAAGAACAAGCAACTGGCCTTCATGCAGGGCATCCAGAACAAGGACATCCAGATCCAGGGCAACCCGGCGCTGGTGCTGTGGTTCCAGGGCCTGACCAAGCACCTGGTGCCGAAGAAGAAGCCCGCCGACAAGCAGGCGGCCTGAGCCCCTTCGCTGGTGAGCCTCCAGGCGTTTCGCTAGGCTGAACAGGCGCGCCCCGCGAGGCGCACGCCCGAGTCGTCCTGATGGAGGCTTGCCCATGCGAGTCCTGATCGCCCTGCCCCTGCTGCTCGCCAGCGCTGTTGCCTTCGCCGCCCCCGCCTCTCCTTGGCCCGCCACGCTGGACCGTGCCTTTGAGCTGGTCGGCGTGCGCCTGCTCTGCGAGCAGAGCGGCACGCTGCTGCAGCGGGGTGCGCCCGAGTCCTATCAGCAGCAGCTAGCCAGCGCCTTTGCCGCCGAGGCGGTGTGCGCCGATCTGGCGGCGGCCGTGGCCCCTCGGCTGGAGGCGGCGCAACTGGCCGAGGTCGAGCAGGCGCTGGACAGCGAGCTGGCCCGGCGTTTCACCGCCGCCGAGCGCGAGGTGGACGATGGGCTGGTGGACTACCGCAAGCAACTGGCCGACAAGCCGCCCCGGGCCGACCGCGTGGAGCTGGTACACCGCCTGGACCGCGCGGCCCGCACCACCGACCTGGCGGCCCTGCTGCGCTACGAGGTGGGCAAGACCCTGGCGCTGCTCAGCCTGCACCAGCGCGGCGAGCGCATCAGCGAGGCAGCTCTGGCCCAGCAGACCGCCCAGCAGGCCGACGGTATCCGCGCCAGCAGCGCTCAGGCGGTGCAGTCCTTCATGCTCTACGCCTACCGGCAGATGCCCAGTGAGCAGGTCCGGGCCTACGCCGAACTCTACGAGCGGCCGGCCGTTAAGCGCCTGCTGGATGCAAGCCTGGAGGCGCTGCCCGGAGTTTTCGCGAAGCGCCGGGCGCTGCTCAAGTAGCGGGCGATTCCGCGCACGACAAAAAGGGCCCCGAGGGGCCCTTTTTCGTGATGCGCATGACTCAGTGGTTGAACTGGGAGGCCAGCTCGCGGAGCGCGGCTTCGGCTTCCAGCACCTTGCTTACGGCGTCCTCGGCCTTCTCCCGGGACAGGCCCAGGCGCTCGAACAGCCCGTCCGGCAGGGCGATCTGCGGGCCCATGCCGATACCCCGCTGGCGCAGCAGGCCAACGGCCAGGGTCACCAGGTTGGGGTAGGCGTGGTTGGCGCCGTCGTAGTTCGGGTCGTGCTGGAAGCGCAGGGCGGTGG
Organism: Pseudomonas sp. ENNP23; assembly: GCF_001728945.1. Classification (NCBI taxonomy): domain Bacteria; kingdom Pseudomonadati; phylum Pseudomonadota; class Gammaproteobacteria; order Pseudomonadales; family Pseudomonadaceae; genus Pseudomonas; species Pseudomonas sp. ENNP23. Next base: position 185,658 of record NZ_LYSP01000003.1, on the reverse strand, counting down.
AGAGTTCCTCGGGCATGTCCCAGAAGCGCATCAGCCAGCTGCCGATCTGCTCGCGGGTGATGCCCAGCAGGTGCTGCTCGATGTAGCTGTGGGGCAGGTGCGGGTTCACTTCCAGGTGCCGGCAGATCAGCGAGAAGTGCGGCGGGAAGACGTGGGCCAGGACCAGGTAGCCGAAGTTGTGCAGCAGGCCGCCGAGGTAGGTGAGGCCGGCCTCCGGGCGCTGGGCGCGGGGGATGGCGCGGGTCAGACCTTCGATCACGGCGGCGGTGTAGACCGCCTGCTGCCAGTAGGGCGTGGCCTGCTGGGGCTGGTCCTTGGGCAGGCTCAGGGTCTTGCCCAGGGCCAGGCCGAGGGCCAGGTTGATCACCAGGTCGAAGCCCAGCACGCGGACGATGGCGTCTTCCACCGAGCGGATCTTGCCCGGTGCGGCGTAGTACGGCGAGGCAGCCCAGCTCACCACCTGGGCGGCCAGGGCCGGGTCGGTCTCCACCACGCCGGTGATGTCGTCGACGGTGGCATTGGGGTCGACCCGCAGCTTGATGATCTTCTGTGCGGTTTCCGGCAGCGGCGGGATCTCGATGGTTTCCTCGAGGCGCTGCTGGATGCGCCGGGCGGTGAAGGCCTGGACGGCCTGGCTGATCTCGGCGCGGTCGTCGTCCGGGCGGTCGAGGTTCAGGCGGATGCCGTCCAGCGGCTCGCCGAAACGGGCGGCGCTGGCCTTGCTGAGCAGTTGCCGGTACTGCTCGGTGGGGATCTCCAGCACCAGGCCGGTGTGCCCGGAGTCGATCAGCAGCGAGGGCTCCTGCAGCAGGCGTTCGTCGTACAGGCACGGCGAGCTGGTCAGCGGCGGCAGGGCCGGCAGGGTGTTCAGGTCGTGCTTGCCGAGCATGCGCTCGAAGCGCTCGGGCTTGATGGTGACCAATTTGCGGCCGGTGAGCTCGGCGAGGCGGTTCAGGTCCAGCAGCTGGCTGCGCGGGTAGAGCACCAGCAGGGCGCCGACTGCATCCTCCAGCAGCACCGCCTGGACCCGGCGCTCGGCCGGCAGGTCGGGCGTGTCGGCGCGGACCTGGCTGGCAATGCCCAGCTTGTCCAGCAGCTGCAGGATCACGTCGGGTGCGTGGGGTTCCTGGTCCGGGGCGAATGCGACTTCGGTCATGGCGGTATCCGGCTTCAAAAGCGACTGCCCGGAGTATAACGAGCAGCCATCAGGACTGATGGGTCAGGCGACCGGCGCACTGTGCGCTGGATCACACTTGCCCGTATTGCTGGCCGTGTCTCAGCCAGCGCTCCAACAACGGACTCACATGCTGCGGCCAGCGTTCCATCAGAGCCTGGGCGGCGTCGCGCACGGCCGGCAGCAGGTCGGCATCACGCATCAGGTCGGCCACCTTGAACTGCAGCAGGCCGGTCTGGCGGGTGCCGAGCATCTCGCCGGGGCCGCGCAGTTCCAGGTCCTTCTCGGCGATGACGAAGCCGTCGCATGTCTCGCGCATGATGCCCAGGCGCTCACGCCCAAGCTGGGACAGCGGCGGGTGGTAGAGCAACACGCAGTGGCTGGCGGCGCTGCCCCGGCCGACGCGGCCGCGCAACTGGTGCAGTTGTGCCAGGCCGAGGCGCTCGGGGTTCTCGATGATCATCAGGCTGGCGTTGGGCACGTCGACGCCCACCTCGATCACGGTGGTGGCCACCAGCAGCTGCAGTTCTCCGCGCTTGAAGGTGTCCATCACGGCGGCCTTTTCGGGGGCCTTCATGCGCCCGTGGATCAGGCCGACGCGCAGGTCGCCGAGGGCCAGGGAGAGTTCCTCGTAGGTGGTCTCGGCGGCCTGGCAGGTCAGCTCCTCGGATTCCTCGATCAGGGTGCAGACCCAGTAGGCCTGGCGCCCTTCGTGGCAGGCGGCGCGCACGCGCTCGATCACTTCCTCGCGGCGGTTGTCGGCCACCAGCACGGTGTTCACCGGCGTCCGCCCGGGGGGGAGTTCGTCGAGGATGGAGGTGTCCAGGTCGGCGTAGGCGCTCATGGCCAGGGTCCGCGGGATGGGGGTGGCGGTCATGATCAGCTGGTGCGGGCTGAGGCGGCCGTCGATGCCCTTGCGGCGCAGGGCTAGACGTTGTTGCACGCCGAAGCGGTGCTGTTCGTCGATGATCACCAGGGCCAGGCGGCGGTAGGTCACTTCGTCCTGGAACAGGGCGTGGGTGCCGACCACCATCGGGGCGCCGGCGGCGATGCGTTCAAGGGCAGCGGCACGGGCTTTGCCCTTGAGCTTGCCGGCGAGCCAGGCGACTTCGATGCCCAGCGGCTCCAGCCACTTGCTGAAGTTGAGGTAGTGCTGCTCGGCGAGGATCTCGGTGGGGGCCATCAGCGCGACCTGGTAGCCGGCCTCCAGGGCCTGCAGGGCGGCCAGGGCGGCGACCACAGTCTTGCCAGCGCCGACGTCGCCCTGCACCAGGCGCAGCATGGGCTCGGGCTGGGCAAGGTCATAGGCGATCTCGGCGGCGACGCGCTGCTGGGCGCCGGTGGGCTGGAAGCCCAGGTTGGCCAGGTAGCGACGCGGCAGGTCCTTGGCCGGGGGCAACTCTGGCGCGGCCTGGGCCCGTTGCTGTTCGCGCAGGCGTTGCAGGGACAACTGGTGGGTGAGCAGTTCCTCGAAGGCGAGGCGGTGCTGGGCCCAGTGGCGGCCTTCGGCGAGCTCTTCGAGGTCGGCATCCGGCGGCGGCCGGTGCAGGTAGCGGATGGCTTCGTCCAGCGGGCCGAGGCGGTAGTCGCGGGCCAGTTCGTCCGGCAGCCAGTCGGGCAGGCTCTGGGGGCCGAGGCGTGCCAGGGCGAGCTGGCTGAGGTTGCGCAGGCGTTGCTGGGTCAGCCCTTCGGTGGTCGGGTAGATGGGCGTGAGGGTCTGTTCCACCGGTGGCGGCTCGTCGCCGTTCAGGGCGCGGTACTCGGGGTGGTAGATCTCCAGGCCGGAGGCACCGGGGCGTACCTCGCCATAGCAGCGCAGTTGGGTGCCGCGCTTGAGGCCGTCCCGCTGGGCATTGCTGAAGTGGTAGAAGCGCAGGCTCAGCGAGCCGCTGCCGTCATGCAGGCGTACCAGCAGGCTGCGGCGCTTGCCCATGACCACGTCGGCGCCGGTCACCTGGCCTTCGATCACCGCGTCCTGGCCGGGGCGCAGGGCGCCGATGGGGACGACGCGGGTGCGGTCCTGGTAGCGCAGCGGCAGGTGGAAGAGGATGTCCTGGAGGTTCTCCAGGCCGACCCGGGCGAGCTTTTCGGCCAGCGCCTCGCCCACCCCCTTGAGCGCGGTGACCGGGACCTGTGCCAGTTCGGTCATGTGGCGCTGGTTTCGCCTTCAGCCTGGGGGCGGGCGACCGAGCAGAGGCGGATGGAGTCGGCCAGCACTTCGATGGCGCGGGGGCGCGGGAAGCTGGCGCGCCAGGCGATGGCTACGGTGCGGAACGGCACCGGCGGGGTCAGCGGGCGGACCTCGATGACGCCGGGGGCGTAGTGGTGGCTGTCGACGGCGGAGAACGGCAGGATCGAGACGCCCAGGCCGGAGGCGACCATGTGGCGGATGGTCTCCAGGGAGCTGGATTCCACGGTGGTGTGGCGGGCAGCTTCCTCGCTGCCCTTGCGCAGGGTCGGGCAGGCTTCCAGCACCTGGTCGCGGAAGCAGTGGCCCTCGCCGAGCAGCAGCAGGCTCTTGTCGTTGAGCAGCTCGCTGTCGATGGTCTTCTTCGCCGTCCAGGGGTGGTCGGCGGGCAGCAGCACGTAGAAGGGCTCGTCGTAGAGCGGCTTGGTCAGCACGTCGGCTTCGGCGAACGGCAGGGCGATGATGATCGCGTCCAGTTCGCCGGTGCGCAGCTTGTCGCGCAGGACGTGGGTGAAGTTCTCTTCGATGTAAAGCGGCATCTGCGGGGCGACCCGGTGCAGCTGGGGAATCAGGTGCGGGAAGAGGTAGGGGCCGACGGTGTAGATGGCGCCGAGCTTGAGCGGGGCCGCCAACTGGTTCTTGCCGGCCTGTGCCAGCTCGCGGATGCCCTGGGCCTGTTCGAGGACCTTTTGGGCCTGGGTGACGATGCCCTCACCGACCGGCGTCAGGCGCACGGCGCTCTTGCTGCGCTCGAAGATCAGTACGCCCAGTTCGTCCTCGAGCTTCTTCACCCCGACGGAGAGGGTCGGCTGGCTCACGTGGCAACGTTCGGCGGCACGCCCGAAATGCTGTTCCTGGGCGAGGGTGACGATATAGCGCAGTTCGGTGAGGGTCATAGCGATTTTCCATTGAAGAGGCGCAAGCATAGCGGCTGCAGTCAATGGAACCAACCGCTGTGCCGCCCCTGGCGGGGCGGCGGTCGCTCAGCGACGATCCTTGCGCAGGGAGTAGACGAAGGGGGCCGTCACTTCCCGCGAGCCGTTGACCAGAATCTCCGGTGGCGGAGGGGGCAGCGGCTGGGCGCGGCGGATCATTTCCAAGGTGGCGCGGTCCAGCGAGGCGCTGCCGGACTTGCCGGTGAGGGCGTAGGCCAGGACCTTGCCTTCGGCGTCCACCGTGAAGCTCAGGCGGTTGACCCCTTCGATGTTGCGACGACGGGCGTCTTCCGGGTAGCGCTTGTATTTGGCCAGGTGGGCCAGCAGCTTGCTCTGCCAGGTCTCGCGGGCCTGGGTCATGGCGCTGGCCATGCTCTCCTGCTGGGCGGCGGGCTTGGCGTCGCTCGGCGGTGCCGGCGGCGTGGGCGCGGCCACCTGCTCCTTGGGCGACTCCTGCTCCTGGGGCTTCAGCTCGGGCTTGGGCTCCGGGGGCTTGGGCTTCGGCGGTTTCGGCTTGGGTTTGGGCTTCGGCGCGATGGCGATGGTCGGCTTGGGCGCTTCGGCCAGCTTCGGCAGCGGCTCGGGCTCCGGCTCAACCTGAGGGGGCGGTGGTGGGGCCGGTGGCGGAGTAGGTGCCGGCAGCGGTTCGAGTTGCACCATCATGGCCGGTGGTGGCAGCTCGATGGGCTCGGCGCTGACCTTCCAGAACAGGGCCCAGCAGAACAGGGCGACGTGCAGGCCGAGCACCACCAGCAGGCTGATGGCCCAGGACAGGTTTCGCTTTGCCTGGCTCATCTAGTTCCCGACCGTCTCGAGTCCCACCAGGCCGATCTTCAGGTAGCCGGCGCCGCGCAGGGCGTCCATCACTTCCATCAACCGACCGTAGTCCACCGCCTTGTCGCCACGGACGAAGATGGTCTTTTCCTTGTCGCCGCCGGTGCGCTGGTCGAGTACGGCGGCCAGTTGCGCCTGGTTCACCGGGTCGTTGTCGAGGAACAGGCTCTTGTCTTCCTTGATGCTCAGGTAGATGGGCTTGTCCGGGCGCGGCGCGGGCTTGGCGGTGGAGGCTGGCAGGTCGACCTTGATGTCCACCGTGGCCAGGGGCGCCGCGACCATGAAGATGATCAGCAGCACCAGCATGACGTCGATGAATGGGGTGACGTTGATCTCGTGGCTTTCCTGGAGATCGTCACCGCCTTCGTTCAGATGCAGTCCCATGGATCAGCCCACTTTGACCATGTGCGGGGCCGGTGCACGGTCGGCCGGCGTGTGGTCCAGGTCACGGCTGACCAGCAGCAGGACCTGGGCGGAGGCGTCCGCGACCTGGGCCTTGTAGCCGGTGATGGAGCGGGCGAAGACGTTGTAGATGACCACGGCGGGGATGGCCGCGACCAGGCCCATGGCGGTGGCCAGCAGGGCCTCGGCGATGCCGGGGGCGACCACGGCGAGGTTGGTGGTCTGGGATTTGGCGATGCCGATGAAGCTGTTCATGATGCCCCACACGGTGCCGAACAGGCCGACGAAGGGCGCGGTGGAGCCGATGGTGGCGAGCACGCCGGTGCCCATGCTCATCTTGCGGCCGCTGGCGGCGACGAGGCGCTCCAGGCGGAAGCTGACGCGCTCCTTGATGCCGTCCTTCTCGCGGGTGTTGGTCGAGAGCTTCAGCTCGTCGAGGGCGTCCTGCACCAGCACCTGGGACAGGTTGTTCGGGGCGGCGGTCTTGTCGGCGGCTTCCGGCAGGTTGCGCGCGGCCTTCAGGGCTACCAGCTCGCGGCGCAGGCGGCGCTTGGCACCGAGCAGCTCGATGCTCTTGGCCAGCCAGATGGTCCAGGTGAGGATCGAGGCGAGCACCAGGCCGATCATCACGCCTTTCACCACGATGTCGGCGTTCTGGTACATGCCCCAGGGCGACAGGTCGTGGGCCGGCAGGCTTTCTTCGACGGCTTCGGGCGCGGTGCCGGCCAGGGCGGCGGCGAGGTCGTTGCCCAGGCTCAGGCCCTGGTCGATGACGGCGAGGGTCTTGTCGATCTCTTCCGGGGCCACGCCTTGTGCCTGCAGGGTCTGGCGGGCGGTGTCGCGGATCTGCTCCGGGGTTGCCTGGGGGCCGAGGGCCTGGAGCGTGCTCAGCAGCTCGGCGTTGGTCGGAGCAGAAGGCGCGCCGGCGCCTGCCTGGACACTTTCGACTGGCGTCGCAGCCGGGGTGGCCACGGCCGGTGTTGCCGCAGGCTGGGTGCTGGCTGCGGCGTTGACCGGTGCTGCGGTGGGCTCTTCAGCGAAGGCCGCGCCTGCAGGCAGCAGGGCCAGGCCGAGCAGGAGCGCTGCCAGGGGACGGGCGCGACGGGAAAGCGAAGCGGGCTGGGCGTTGGGTGCAATAGGTTTCATGGCCGGACCTGAAGGTTAATTGCGGTTTCGCCCGCTGTTAGGTGCTGTCGCGGACAAAGGCGGAACATTATTGCAAGTAATTCTTGTTTGTAAAAGTGATAATGTAACCCCTCCGCGGCGATCCGGACGGACGCGCGCGATTTCGCATCACCCCGCCCGAGCCCTTATTCTCAGCACTTTTACGGAGACGCTCCCATGTCCGAATCCCCGCGTTTGCTCATTGCTGGCTGTGGTGATGTAGGCAGCCGACTGGCCCTGAGGATGTTGGCTGAGGGCTGGCGGGTCCACGGCCTGCGGCGAAATGTCTCGGCGCTGCCGGAGGGCGTGCTGCCCATCGCAGGTGATCTGGAGTGTCCCGAGCGGCCTGCCGAGTGGCCAATGGGCGCGCTCGATGCGGTGGTGTTCTGCGTGGCGGCGAGCCGCCATGACGAGGCGGGCTACCGCGCGGCCTATGTCGAGGGCATGCGCCACGTGCTGGCCTGGTTGCGCGAGAGCGGGCAGCAGCCCCGGCGCCTGCTGTTCGTCTCCAGCAGCGGCGTTTATGGGCAGCGCGATGGCGAGTGGATCGACGAGGATTCCCCTGCCGAGGCCGATGGCTACTCGGGGCGCGTTATGCGCGAGGCGGAGCAACTGGCGCTGGACAGTGGCCTGTCGACCACCCTGGTGCGCCTGACAGGGCTCTACGGGCCAGGCCGCGAATGGCTGCTGAGCCAGGTACGCATGGGTTACCGGGTGGCGAGCGAGCCGCCGCTCTACGGCAACCGCATTCACGTCGACGATGCTGCCGGCCTGCTGGCCCACTTGCTGCGTGTTGAGCGAGCCGGGACGCCGCTGGCGCCTTGCTACCTGGGGGTGGACGATGCACCGGCACCGCTTGATGAGGTGGTGGCCTGGCTGCGCGAGCGCCTGGGGGTGACGCACTGGTCGGAGTCCTCCACCGTGCGTCGGGCCGGCAGCAAGCGCTGCAGCAATGCCCGGGCTCGGGCACTGGGTTGGGAGCCGCAGTACCCGAGCTACCGCGAGGGCTACGCGGCGATCCTCAAGGACGCCTGAGGTGGATGCCAACCGGCTGCTGGCCAAGGCCTGGCTGCCTGGGGTCGAGCTGTTCCATGCCGACTTTTCCGGCCAGCCCTTTGGTCGTCACAGCCACGATGCCTTCGCTATTGGCGCCATCCTGCATGGCGTGGGCGGCTACCAGTGCCGAGGGGCGCGGCATGCCCTGCCTGCCGGCACGCTCTCGCTGATGAATCCTGAGGAGCCCCACACGGGACACGCCGAGTCGCCTCGGCTGGTGTACCGGATGCTCTACGTGGAAGAAGCGCGTCTGCCGGCCCTGCTCGGGCGCAAGGCTCTGCCACGAGGGTTTGGCGCGCTCAATCCGCGTGATGACGGTGCCGTGGCCCAGGCCTTGGCACGCCTGGCCGGGGAGTTCGAACGAGGCGATGCACTGGCACTGGAAAGCGAGCTGCTGGAGCTGCTGGAGCTGGTGTTCGTGCGCCATGGCGGTCTGCGTCCCACGGGCGTCAGTGCGCGCGACGGCGGAGTGACTGCTCAGTTGCGTGATTACCTGGAGTCGCACTACCGCGAGGCAGTCAGCCTGGAGCACCTGGCCCACCTGCTGCAACGCCATCCACGCCACCTGATCGAGGCGTTCCGCCGCGTCTATGGCGTGCCACCCCACACCTACCAGCTGCAGCGCCGAGTGCGCGAGGCCAAGCAGCGGCTGCTGGCGGGTGAGCCCTTGGCGAGCCTGGCGCTGGAGTTGGGGTTTTACGACCAGGCGCACTTCTCCAGCACCTTCCGCCGTTTCACCGGGGTGACGCCCGGTCGCTTCCGCCGCGAGGCGCTGCGCTGACGGGCGCCCTGCCCGATCCGACTTTCTTCCAATACGCGAGCACCGGGCCCTGGCGAGACTCCACTGCCTTGTCGTGGAGGTCATATGCTCGGTCTGTTCCTGCTGGTCGTCAGTACCCACTTCGCTGCCCTGCTGTCACCCGGTCCGGATTTCTTCCTGTTGTTGCGCGCGGGACTCACCCGTGGGCGCCTGCACGCCGCCGGCTGTGCCTGGGGCATCGCGTTGGCGAACCTGGCGAGCATGTTGCTGGTATTGCTGGCGCTGAGCCTGCTGCCTGCCGAGGGCGGCTGGGTGTGGCGCGCCCTGCAGTTGCTGGGTGGGGGGTACTTCCTGTGGCTGGGTGCTCAGGCCTTGATGGCGCGGCGCCGGCTCGACCTGCCCGAAGCCAGCGCGGATGCGGGCCTTGGCTCCTGGCGAAGGGGTGTGCTGGAAGGGTTGCTGGCCAGCAGCGTCAATCCGAAGCTGCCGATCTTCTATGCCGGGCTGTTCGGGGCGCTGCGTTCTGCGCAGATGCCCGACTGGGGTCTGGCCCTGTGCATGGCCTGGATGACCCTGGTGGTGCTGGGTTGGGACCTGGGGCTGGTGCACCTGGTGTCACACCGCCGCTGGCAGGCTTGGCTGCAGCAGCGGGTGGTGGTGCTGGATCGGCTGTGTGGCGGGCTGCTGGCGTTGTTGGGAGGCTGGCTGGTGGTCGGTGCCCTTTAGTGGCGGCCGGGCTTCACTGGCGCTCCAGTACCCAGGCGCGCTTGCCGGGGTAGTACTCGGGCATCTCGTCGATCTGGGCACGGTTGCCGGTCTCGAGGATTTCCAGGCGGTTGCCGTCGTGGACGAAGATCCAGGGTGCGCCCTGGTCACCCAGTTGCAGCCACATGCTGTCGTTTTCGCCGCTCATGGCGGCGCAATCGCCGGCCAGGCAGAGGGCGAAGCGGTCGGCGCCGGGCAGCCCTTCCAGTCGGCCGTCGGGGTGGAACAGCACCAGGCCGCCCTGCCCCGTGCCTTCGAGGATCTTCCAGGTGCCGCCGAGGTAGGTCTTGTAGAGGGCGTACTCGAAGCTGCTGCCTTCCGGTGCGCCGTCGGCGGCGGGTTCGGCCGGGCGTACGAAGTGCTGTTCGGGGAAGTTCTCGCTGGCTTCCTGGATCAGCTGGCGGCCCTTGAGGTTCAGGTGCTCGTGGTAGTCGTCGCCGTAGAAGTCCACCTGCCAGCGGCCCTTGCCCTGGGGTGCCAAGCGACCCTCGCCCAGTTCGAAGCCGTTGCTGTAGTTGGCGGTCCCGGCGCGGGTGTCGAGGCTCCACTCCAGGTTGGGGCCGTAGGCGAGCAGGGCCTCGCGCAACTTGCCTTCACGGGCGGCTTCGTCGATGGCGGTCTGGTTGATCCAGACGCCGCTGGGGTCACTGGGCGTGCTGGCGCAACCAGTCAGCAGGGCGGCGCAGATCAGGAAAATGAGGGCTTGGCGCATGGCGGGGTTCCTTCCTTTGGCCGGGTGCAGCGGGCAAGGCAGCCCGCTGCGGCCATCGGGTTTACTCGAGGACCAGGATGGCGTCCATCTCGACCTGTGAGCCACGGGGCAGCGCGGCCACGCCGATGGCGGCGCGGGCCGGATAGGGCTGCTCGAAGTAGCGGCCCATCACTTCGTTGACCTTGGCGAAGTGGGACAGGTCGGTGAGGAAGATGTTGAGTTTGACGATGTCCTTGAAGGAGCCGCCGGCGGCTTCGGCGACGGCCTTCAGGTTCTCGAACACCTGAACGGTCTGGGCTTCGAAGCCTTCCACCAGTTCCATGGTCTTGGGATCGAGGGGGATCTGCCCGGACATGTAGACGGTGTTGCCGGCCTTGATCGCCTGGGAGTAGGTGCCGATGGCGGCGGGAGCCTTGTCGCTGTTGATCACGGTCTTGCTCATGGAAACTCCTTGTACGCGTGAAAACGCCCCGGGCGATGCCCGGATGGGCGCGTTTGGAAGCGGGCCGGGCCGTGAGCTGATTGCCCAGACGGCCTCGCTCCCTTGGGTTCAGCGGGCTGTCAGGCGCGCACCCGGGTGATGCGGATCACGCCCTTGAGGGCGCGCAGTTTCTTGATGACCCGGGCCAGGTGTACGCGGTCGTGCACGCTGATCACCAGCTGGACGACGCTGATGCGGCCATCGCGTTCGTCCATGCCGATTTTCTCGATGTTGCCGTCGGCGGCGTTGACACTGCTGGCCAGCAGGGCGATCAGGCCGCGCTGGTGCTCCAGTTCGACGCGCAGCTCGACGTTGAATTCGCCGGTGACGTCCTTGGCCCAGGAAAGTTGCACGCACTTCTCCGGGTTGTGGCGGATATCGCCGATGTTCTTGCAGCTTTCCAGGTGCACCACCATGCCGCGGCCGGCGGACAGGTGGCCGACGATGGGGTCACCCGGGATCGGCGTGCAGCACTTGGCGTAGCTGAGCACCAGGCCTTCGGTGCCGCGGATCGCCAGCGGACCTTCGGGGCTGGGCAGCTGCTCGCCATCGCTGGCCAGCAGGCGGCGGGCCACGACGTAGGCCATGCGGTTGCCGAGGCCGATGTCTTCCAGCAGGTCTTCCAGCACTTCGAGGCGGTATTCGCCGAGGACGGCCTGGATGCGCTCGGGGGTGATCTTGTCGAGGCTGCTTTCGAAGCCGGCCAGCACCTTGTTCAGCAGGCGTTCGCCGAGGTTGATGGACTCGGAGCGGCGCTGCAGCTTGAGGGCGTGGCGGATGTGGGTGCGGGCCTTGCCGGTGACCACGAAGTTGAGCCAGGCCGGGTTGGGCCGTGCGCCGGGGGCGGTGACGATCTCCACCGTCTCGCCGCTCTGCAGCGGCTCCGACAGCGGCGCCAGGCGACGGTTGATACGGCAGGCGATGCAGGTGTTGCCGACGTCGGTGTGGACCGCGTAAGCGAAGTCGACTGCAGTGGAGCCCTTGGGTAGCTCCATGATGCGGCCCTTGGGCGTGAAGACGTAGACCTCGTCGGGGAACAGGTCGATCTTCACGCTCTCGATGAATTCGAGGGAGTTACCGGCACGTTGCTGCAGTTCCAGTACGCCTTTGACCCACTGGCGCGCGCGTGCGTGCGTGCCCTTGGGCTGGTCGTCCTCGGCGGACTTGTACAGCCAGTGGGCGGCGATGCCGTTGTTGGCCATTTCTTCCATCTCGCGGGTGCGGATCTGGATTTCGATGGGCACGCCGTGCATGCCGAACAGGGTGGTGTGCAGGGACTGGTAGCCATTGGCCTTGGGAATGGCGATGTAGTCCTTGAAGCGGCCGGGCAGCGGCTTGTACAGGTTGTGCACGGCGCCGAGCACGCGGTAGCAGGTGTCCACCTTGTCGACGATGATGCGGAAGGCATAGACGTCCATGATCTCGTTGAACGCCCGGCGCTTGCCGCGCATCTTCTTGTAGATGCTGTAGAGGTGCTTCTCGCGGCCGATCACCTCACCTTCCATGCCTTCGCGGGCGAGGCAGTGGGTGAGGGATTCCTCGATCTTGGCGACGATTTCCTTGCGGTTGCCCCGGGCACGGCGGACGGCGGCACGGATGCGCTCGGAGCGCATGGGGTGCATGGCCTTGAAGCCGAGGTCCTCGAATTCCACGCGCATGCTGTGCATGCCCAGCCGGTTGGCGATGGGGGCGTAGATTTCCAGGGTTTCCTTGGCGATGCGCCGACGCTTTTCACCGGAGAGCACTTCCAGGGTGCGCATGTTGTGCAGGCGGTCGGCCAGCTTGACCAGGATCACGCGGATATCGCGGGCCATGGCCATGGCCATCTTCTGGAAGTTCTCGGCCTGGGCCTCGGCCTTGGACTCGAAGTTCATCTGGGTCAGCTTGCTGACCCCGTCCACCAGCTCGGCCACGGTGTCGCCGAATTGGGCGGTGAGCGCCTCCTTGGCGATGCCGGTGTCTTCGATCACGTCGTGCAGCATGGCGGCCATCAGGCTCTGATGGTCCATGTGCATGTCGGCGAGGATGTTGGCGACGGCCAGGGGATGCGTGACGTAAGCCTCGCCACTGCGGCGACGCTGTCCGTCGTGGGCCTGTTCGGCGTAGTAGTACGCCCGGCGGACCAGGTTGACCTGGTCCGGGCCGAGATAGGTCGAAAGCCGTTCGGCGAAGGTTTCTATGCCAGGCAAGGCAGCTCTCCTTTCCTGCTATGGCCTCCCTGCGCCGTGCGACGTCGACCGGGCATGGGAATCAGAGCGCCTCGTTGGACTCGTCCTCGAAGGCGGCGAACAGCGGCTCTTCTTCCACAATGTCTTCCTGGGCGACGACTTCGTAGTCAACCAGGCCGGCGGCGATCTCACGCAGGGCGACGACGGTGGGCTTGTCGTTTTCCCAGGCTACCTTCGGCTCCTTGCCGCCGGTGGCCAGCTGACGGGAACGCTTGGTCGCGAGCATGACCAGCTCGAAGCGGTTATCGACGTTTTCCAGGCAGTCTTCAACGGTAACGCGGGCCATGGTGTTCCTCGTAGCACAGAGTGGGATGGCGATGGCTTTGCCCGGAGCGGGCGGAGCGGACTGAATAGTCTAAAAAATCACCAGCATTAAGGGAAGCGCTGAATGTGCAGCGCTTCCCGGTGGTCATGTCGATCAGGCCAGCAAGCTGGCCAGGAGTCCGCCGTGGGTGATCTGCTGGCTGGCCTGGACGAGGCGCTGGCTGCGGAAGATCGCGCGCAGATCCTCCAGGGCGACGGCGAAGTCGTCGTTGATCACCAGGTAGTCGTATTCGACGTAGTGGCTCATTTCGCTGACGGCTTCACGCATGCGGCGCTCGATGATCTCGGCACTGTCCTGGCCGCGGTTGTCCAGGCGCTGGCGCAGGGCTTCCTGGCTCGGCGGCAGGATGAAGATGGACTTGGCCTGGGGCATCAGGTGGCGAACCTGCTGGGCGCCTTGCCAGTCGATCTCGAGGATCAGGTCATGCCCTTCGGCCAGGGTCTGCAGCAGCCAGCGCTGGGAGGTTCCGTAGAGGTTGCCGAAGACTTCGGCGTGTTCGATGAAGTCGCCGTGCTCAAGCATGTGCACGAAGGCTTCGCGGCTGACGAAGTGGTAGTTCACGCCATCGACCTCGCCGGGGCGTATGCTGCGGGTGGTGTGGGAGACCGAGACGCGGATGCGCGGGTCGGTATCCACCAGTGCCTTGACCAGGCTGGTCTTGCCGGCGCCGGAGGGGGCCGAGACGATGTAAAGGGTGCCGGGGGTGACGGTCATGGATGGGTCTCTTACTCGATGTTCTGCACTTGTTCGCGCATCTGTTCGATCAACACCTTGAGGTTGACCGCTGCCTGGGTGGAGCGTGGGTCGAAGGCCTTGGAGCCGAGGGTGTTGGCTTCACGGTTGAGTTCCTGCATGAGGAAGTCGAGGCGGCGGCCGGCGGCGCCACCAGCCTTGAGCACGCGGCGTACTTCGGTGATGTGGGTGCCGAGGCGGTCCAGCTCCTCGGCCACATCGCTCTTCTGTGCTAGCAGCACCAGTTCCTGCTCCAGGCGCTGAGGGTCGAGTTCGGCCTTCATCTCGGCGAAGCGGTCGAGGATTTTCTGCCGCTGCAGGGCGAGCATCTGCGGCACTAGCTCACGCAGGGCGATGACTTCCTGCTGCATGGCGTCGAGGCGCTCGTTGAGCAGGCGGGCCAGGTCGGCGCCTTCGCGGGCACGGCCGGTCTTGAGCTCTTCCAGGGCCTTGCCGAAGGCGTCCAGGGCGGCGGCGTTCAGGGCCTGGGGATCGGCGGCGTCGGCCACCAGCACGCCGGGCCAGGCGAGAATCTCCAGCGGGTTGAGCGGTGCCGGCTGGCTGACCAGGGCGGCCACGGCTTCGGCTGCAGCCACCACCTGGGCGGCGCGCTCGCTGTCGACCTGCAGGGGCTTGCCGGCCTCGGCTTCGGCGAAGCGCAGGGTGCACTCGACTTTGCCCCGGGACAGGCCCTGGCGCAGGGCTTCGCGAACGGCACCCTCCAGGTCGCGGAAAGCTTCGGGCAGGCGGAGGTGGGGTTCGAGGTAGCGGTGGTTGACCGAGCGCAGTTCCCAGCTCAGGGTGCCGTGGGTGCCGGCCTGCTCGACGCGGGCGAAGGCGGTCATGCTGTGCACCATGGGAAGTCCTCTCGGTGTGGGTAAGGGCGGCGATTGTAGCTGACTCCGTGCCCCCTCCCAACGCGATGATGTCCCGGTGGCGGAGGCCCCTCTATAATGGCCGGGATTTTCCCTCCGACAGGTATTCCCAGATGAAACGTCCCAGTGGCCGCGCAGCTGATCAGCTGCGTTCGATCCGCATCACCCGCAACTACACCAAGCACGCCGAAGGCTCGGTACTGGTCGAATTCGGGGATACCAAGGTGATCTGCACCGCCAGCGTCGAGGCCGGCGTGCCGCGCTTCCTCAAGGGCCAGGGCCAGGGTTGGCTGACTGCCGAGTACGGCATGCTGCCCCGCTCCACCGGTGAGCGTAACCAGCGTGAGGCGAGCCGTGGCAAGCAGGGTGGCCGCACCCTGGAGATCCAGCGCCTGATCGGCCGTTCCCTGCGTGCAGCATTGGACATGAGCAAGCTGGGCGAGAACACCATCTACCTGGATTGCGATGTGATCCAGGCTGACGGCGGCACCCGCACGGCCTCCATCACCGGTGCCATGGTGGCCCTGGTGGATGCGCTGAAGGTTCTGAAGAAGCGCGGTGCCCTGAAGGGCGAGCCGCTCAAGCAGATGATCGCTGCCGTCTCCGTCGGCGTTTACCAGGGCGAGCCGGTGCTGGACCTCGATTACCTGGAAGATTCGGTGGCCGAGACCGATCTGAACGTGGTCATGACCGACGGCGGTGGCTTCATCGAAATCCAGGGCACCGCCGAGGGCGAGCCCTTCCAGCCCGAGCAGCTCAATGCCATGCTGGCCCTCGCCCGCCAGGGCATGGACGAACTGTTCCGAATCCAGAAGGCCGCGCTGGCCGACTGACCCGGCCCATCACGACGAGGACGCACCCATGAATGAACCCACCCCCGTGCAGCAACCGAACCAGGACGCCAGACAGTGGGCGATGTTCTGCCATTTCGCTGCGTTCCTCGGTGCGGTCTTTCCCTTCGGCAACCTGCTGGGGCCGCTGATCCTCTGGCAGATGAAGAAGGACGTGGACCCCTTCATCGATGCCCAGGGCAAGGAGGCGCTGAACTTCCAGATCACCGTGAGCCTGGCGGGGCTGCTGTGCATCCTGCTGATGTTCGTGGTGATCGGCATCTTCCTGCTGCCCCTGCTGGGCATTGCCGCGCTGGTGCTGACCATCATCGGCGGCATCAAGGCCAACGAGGGCAAGGACTACCGCTACCCCTTCGCCTGGCGGCCATTGAAGTAGCGCATGCACGAACGAAAAAGCCGGCGAATGCCGGCTTTTCTGTGCGCTGCTCTCAGATGCTCAGCAGCCAGTCATAGTCGACGATCAGCGGAGCGTGCTGGGAGAAGCGCGGCTGGCGAGGCAGGCGGGCACTGCGCACGGTGCGACGCATGCCGGGCGTGAGGATGTGATAGTCGAAGCGCCAGCCGAGGTTGAGCATCTCGGCCTGCTCGCTGTCCGGCCACCAGCTGTACTGGTCGCCTTCGCGGCTGACTTCGCGCAGGGCATCCACATAGCCCATGTTGCCGAACACTTCGTCCATCCATGCGCGCTCGGGCGCCAGGAAGCCGGGGAGCTGCTGGCAGTCGCGCCAGTTCTTCACGTCCAGCTTCTGGTGGGCGAGGTAGAGCGACGAGCAATAGATGTACTCGCGACGCTTGCGGCGCTGCTTGTTCAGGTAGTGCGCCAGGTCTTCCATGAACTTGAACTTGTGGTTCAGGTTCTCATCGCCACCCTGGCCCGAAGGCAACAGCAGGGAGGCGATGCTCACTTTGTCGAAATCCGCCTGCAGGTAGCGCCCATAACGATCGCAGGACTCGAAACCGAGTCCCCAGATCACTGCCTTGGGTTGCAAGCGCGAATAAAGCGCCACGCCACCTTGGCTTGGCACTTCAGCATCGCTGGCATAGAGGAAATAGCCATCCAGTTGGAAGGCCGGGTCGTCCAGGTCATAGGCAGAGGCACGGGTGTCTTGCAGGCAGATCACGTCGGCATTCTGTGCTTGCAGCCAGCTGAGGAGTCCTCGCTCGGCTGCAGCATGAATACCATTCACGTTCACACTGATGATCCGCATAAATGGCCCCCAAAAACTCGTGCGTGTATGATACCCGAGCTCTTTCTATTTAGCTAAATCCGTGCCGTCCGGGGCTTTTCCACCATGCAGGCGTACCAGCGCGACTTCATTCGCTTTGCCATCGAACGCGGTGTATTGCGTTTTGGCGAATTCACCCTCAAGTCCGGGCGCACCAGCCCCTATTTCTTCAATGCCGGCCTGTTCAACAGCGGCCTCGCGCTGTCTCGCCTGGGGCGGTATTACGCGTCGGCAATCGTCGACAGCGGGCTCTCCTTCGACGTCCTGTTCGGCCCCGCCTACAAGGGCATCCCGCTGGCGGCTTCCACCGCCGTGGCGCTGGCTGAACACCATGGCCGCGACCTGCCCTGGTGCTTCAACCGCAAGGAAGCCAAGGACCATGGCGAGGGTGGCACCCTGGTCGGTGCACCGCTGGCCGGCCGCGTGCTGATCATCGATGACGTGATCACCGCCGGTACAGCGATCCGCGAGGTGATGCAGATCATCCAGGGCCAGCAGGCCCAGGCTGCGGGCGTGCTGATCGCCCTCAACCGCCAGGAGCGAGGCAAGGGTGAGCTGTCGGCGATCCAGGAAGTGGAGCGCGACTTCGGCATGCCGGTGGTGAGCATCGTGTCTCTGGAGCAGGTGCTGGAATATCTGGCCGGGGATGCTGAACTGAAGTCGTACCTGCCTGCGGTGGAGCGTTACCGCGCAGACTACGGAATCTGACTCTCCAGCGACCACAGGGTGTGCCGATGCTGAAGCCGGGTGCTATCCGACTTGCCTTGATCCTGGGTGCGATGGCACCGCTGGCCGCCCAGGCCGAGCTGTACCGCTACACCAATGAAAAGGGTGTCACCGTACTGGATCGCCTCGGCGTTCCGCCGCAGTTCATCGACAAGGGCTACGAGGTCCTCAACGACCAGGGCCGTGTGGTGAAGACCGTGCCGCCGGCGCCCACCCTCGAGGAGCGCCAGCGCATGCAGGCCGACAAGGCCCGTGCCGGCTCCGATGCCCAACTGCTGCGGCTCTACACCAGCGTCGAGGACGTCGACCGCGCGCTCCAGCGCAAGCTCTCCGAGCTGGACGGGTTGATCACCGTGGCCAAGGGCAACCAGCAGTCCCTGCGTACCCAGCAGGCCAACCTGCAGGCCCAGGCGGCCGACAACGAACGCGCCGGGCGCCAGGTGCCCGAGGCGCTGGTGGCCCAGATCGACAACGTGCGCAGCGAATACAAACGCCTCGACGCCGACATCGCCCGCTACCAGGAAGAGCGCAAGAAGGCCCAGGTGACCTTCGCCGCCGACCGCGCCCGCCTCGCTGAACTGTTGAACCGCTGAGTCACTCCTCGGCGGCGCAGCGCTCGAAGTCCCTCACTTTTTCCCTCAGCCAGGCTGGCAAGGACCGGCTTGCCCGCGTCGTTGCATCGGCATGCACGTAGACGATCTCCCCACTGGTCAACGCCTCCTCGCCCCGCCAGATGCCCAGCGCAAACGTCAGGCTCGAACCGCCCAGCCGGCGTGTCCGGATGCCCAGGGTGAGATCGTCGTCGAAGCGGGCCGGCGACAGGTACTCCAGCAGGGTACGCACGGCGAAGAAGTCCCCGCCGTCGGCGATCAGGTCCTGTGGATAACGCACACCCAGCGCGCGGAAGTACTCGGTGATGGCGACGTCGGCGTAGGTCAGGTAGTGGCCGTTGAAGACGATCCCCTGGGGATCGACCTCGGCCCAGCGCACGCGCAGCGGGTAGAGGAAGGTGAAGGCGTTCCGGTCGGGTGGTGCGGGCATGGCACGGCTCCTGATGAGGATGTGCCGAGCATTCCTGCCGGGGTGGAGGGATGCAAGCCGGATCGGGGAAATGAATAAGCCGGATCGCTCCGGCTTATTCGGGAGGGGCTCAGGCGCGGCGGCGGTTGGTGATCAGGGTGCCGACGCCACTGTCGGTGAAGATCTCCAGCAGCACGGCGTTGGGCACACGCCCATCGATGATGTGCGCGCTGGTGACGCCACCCTGCACCGCGTCGAGGGCGCAGCGGATCTTCGGCAGCATGCCGCCGTAGATGGTGCCGTCGGCGATCAGCTCATTGACCTGCTCGGTGGTCAGGCCGGTGAGCACCTTGCCTTCCTTGTCCATCAGGCCGGCGATGTTGGTCAGCAGCATCAGCTTCTCGGCCTTGAGGGCCTCGGCCACCTTGCCCGCCACCAGGTCGGCGTTGATGTTGTAGGACTCGCCGTCCTGGCCGACGCCGATAGGGGCGATGACCGGGATGAAGTTGCCCTTCACCAGCATGTTCAGCAGCTCGGTGTTCACGCTGGTCACTTCGCCCACATGGCCGATGTCGATGATCTCCGGCTGGGTCATCTCCGGGGTCTTGCGGGAGACGGTGAGTTTCTTCGCGCGGATCAGCTCCGCGTCCTTGCCGGTCAGGCCGATGGCGCTGCCGCCGTGGCGGTTGATCAGGTTGACGATGTCCTTGTTCACCTGGCCGCCAAGGACCATCTCCACCACGTCCATGGTCTGCGCGTCGGTGACGCGCATCCCGTCGATGAAGTGGCTCTCGATGGACAGGCGCTTGAGCAGGTCGCCGATCTGCGGGCCGCCGCCGTGAACGACCACCGGGTTGATGCCCACGGCCTTCATCAGGACCATGTCGCGGGCGAACCCGGCTTTCAGCTCGTCGCTTTCCATGGCGTTGCCGCCGTACTTCACGACCAGGGTCTTGCCGACGAAGCGGCGGATGTAGGGCAGTGCTTCGGACAGGACCTGGGCGACTTGGGATGCGGCGTCACGGCTGAGGGTCATGCGGGGCTCCGTGGATCAGAACGGCAGGTTGATATCGGGGGCGACGGCGTAGAGCTGGGCGCGGAACACTTCCTTGATGCGCTCCAGTTCCGCCTCGGAGTCGGCCTCGAAGCGCAGCACCAGCACCGGCGTGGTGTTGGAGGCGCGGACCAGACCCCAGCCCTTGGGATAGTCGACGCGCACGCCGTCCAGGGTGGTCAGGTTGGCATCGCCCCAGGTGCCGTCGCGCTGCAGGCGCTCGATCAGGCGGAACTTGCTCTCGTCGGTGACGGTGATGTTGATCTCCGGGGTGGAGATGTCCTTGGGGAAGGCAGTGAACACGTGCTCGGCATGGCGCTTGTCCTGGCTGAGGATCTCCAGCAGGCGGGCGGCGCTGTAGATGCCGTCGTCGAAGCCGTACCAGCGCTCCTTGAAGAAGATGTGGCCGCTCATCTCGCCGGCCAGCAGCGCGCCGGTTTCCTTCATCTTCTTCTTGATCAGCGAGTGGCCGGTCTTCCACATCACCGGACGGCCGCCGTAGCCGCTGATGAGGGAGGTCAGGCGGCGGGTGCACTTGACGTCGAAGATGATGTCGGCGCCCGGGTTGCGGGACACCACGTCCTTGGCGAACAGCATCAGCAGGCGGTCGGGGTAGATGATGGTGCCTTCGTTGGTCACCACGCCCACGCGGTCGCCGTCGCCGTCGAAGGCCAGGCCGAGGTCGGCGTTCTCTTCCTTCACCTTGGCGATCAGGTCTTCCAGGTTCTCCGGCTTGCCCGGGTCCGGGTGGTGGTTCGGGAAGGTGCCGTCGACGTCGCAGTACAGCGGGATCACGCTGCAGCCCAGGGCTTCGATCAGCTTGGGTGCGATGACGCCGGCCACGCCGTTGCCGCAGTCCACCACCACGCGCATGGGCTTGGCCATGGCGATGTCGTCGCGGATCTGCTGGAAGTAGCGGTCGAGGATCTCGACCTGCTGGACGCTGCCGACGCCACTGGCCAGGTCGTTGTCCTTGATGCGGGTATGCAGGGCGGTGATCTGCTCGTTGGCCAGGGTCTCGCCGGCGACCACGATCTTGAAGCCGTTGTAGTCCGGCGGGTTGTGGCTGCCGGTGAGCATCACGCCGGACTTGCCGTCCAGCACATTGGCGGCGAAGTACAGCACCGGGGTCGGCACCATGCCGATGTCGGTGACATGGCAGCCGCAGTCCATCAGGCCCTGGATCAGCGCTTGCACCAGCTCGGGACCGGAGAGGCGACCGTCGCGGCCGACCGAGACGTTCGGCTCACCACGGGCGAGGCTTTCGGAGCCGATGGCACGGCCTACCCAGTAGGCGGTTTCGGCGGTCAGGGTATCGCCGACCACGCCACGGATGTCGTAGGCGCGGAAAATACTGGCGGGCAGATTGGGGGCGGCTTGCGGGGTGCTCATGGCAGGGGTTTGCTCCAATCCCAGGAGGTCCTGGTCTTCGTCGAGAATGTCGATATCGAGGATGTCGGTATCTTGGAAAAGCGGGTTGGCCAGCTCCAGGGGTTCGATCACTTTGGCCGGTGCTGCAGCCGGGGCTGTCGCAGGGCTGGCCTTGCGCTCGTCGCCGACGCTGGGCGCCACCGGTTCCGGTTTGCGCCGCAGCTGCCGGGCCAGCGACTGGGCCAGCGCATCCAGCGCCGGCAGCCGCAGGCTGTTGGGTTTGACGCTTTTGCCGCTGGAGAGTTCTTGCACCAGTTGGCCGAGCTGGGTGACGTCTTCCCTCAGCTTGCGCTGCAGGCCGCCATGCACCAGGTACAGGCCGGCCAGGGCGCCGGCCAGGGACAGCAGGGCGGCGAGGCCGAGCAAGGGCACCGGCATGCCCGAGCTGCCCAGCTGGCTGCTGGGCGTGAAGGTCAGTTTCCAGTTGGGGTTGCCACTGGCCACGGCGATGGGTGTGCCCTCGGCAGCACTGCCGCGCTGGGCCAGGGTCTGGGCGGGGGCGTTGCCGAACTGCTGAATGAACTGAAGCTGGCCTGTGCCATCCGGCAGCGGGGCCAGGGCGCTCAGCAGGCGTTCCAGGTCCACCACCAGCAACAGCGTGCCCTGGATTGGGGCATTGTCGGCCAGGCGGATCGGCGCGGCGCTGTAGACCAGCCAGCGCTGGCCGACCTTGTAGGCCTCGGGTGCAGGCTTCTGCCCACTTTCGGCGCGGCGCAGCATGTCCAGGGCGGCGAAGTTCATCGGTGCTGCGCGCTGGCTGTTCTGCTGGGCCTGGCCGGGCAGATTGAGGTGGGCATCGACCACGGCATTCCAGTAGCCCAGGCCGCGCTCGGCGACCTGCACGCGGGACGGGTCGCCGCTGTTGAGGGCATCCGCCAGCGCCGGATTGCGAGCGGCGGCGGTGGTGTCGGCCACCAGTTGGCCGAGGGCTTGGCGCAACGAAGCCCCCTGGCTGTCCGCCCAGGCCTGGGCCAGTTGGGCGCGCTGGGCTTTTTCGCCGCTGTCCACCAGGGTGAGCCAGAGCAGCGCACTGCCGGCGGCGACGCCGACGGCGGAGGCGATCAGCCCGGGCATCAGGTCGGTGAGCAGGCCGCTGCCGACCTTGGCGCCCTTGGCGGGCTCCCTGGCTTCGGTGGGACTGGCCAGCATGCCGGTGTCGGTGTCCTTGGCATTGCGCTTGAAGAGTTTCACTGAAGGTCTCCCCCGCGATTCATCCTGAGGTCAATGCGGAATCAGTGGCTGCCTGAGTGGCCGAAGCCGCCGGCGCCGCGCTCGCTTTGGCCGAACTCGTCGACGAGTTCGAAATGCGCTTGCACAACCGGCACCAAGACTAGCTGGGCCAGGCGCTCGCCGACGGCCAGGGTGAAGGCGCTCTGGCCACGGTTCCAGCAGGACACCATCAGCTCGCCCTGGTAGTCGGAGTCGATCAGGCCCACCAGGTTGCCGAGGACGATGCCGTGCTTATGGCCCAGCCCGGAGCGCGGCAGGATCAAGGCGGCCAGGCCCGGGTCGGCGATGTGAATGGACAGGCCGGTGGGAATCAGCACGGTCTGGCCGGGCTCCAGCGTCAGGTCTTCCTTGAGCATGGCGCGCAGGTCGAGGCCGGCGGAACCGGGGGTGGCGTACTGGGGCAGCGGGAATTCGCTGCCTAGGCGGGGGTCGAGGATCTTGGCTTGCAGTGCGTGCATGGAGTCTCAGGCCTGGTTGAGGCGGTCGGCGATGAAGGCAACCAGTTGGCGGGCGATCTTGCCCTTGCTGGTCTGGGAGAAGCTGATCTGGTGCAGCCCGCGATCGATGATGGTGATCGCGTTCTCTTCACTGTTGAAGCCGATGCTGGGGTTGGCCACGTCATTGGCGACGATCAGGTCGAGGTTCTTGTCGCGCAGCTTGCGCGAGGCGTACTCCAGCAGGTTCTCGGTCTCGGCGGCGAAGCCGACGCTGAAGGGGCGATCGGGCCGGCCGGCCAGGGTCGCGAGGATATCGGGGTTGCGCACCAGCTGCAGCAGCAGGCCTTCGCCGCTGGTGGGGTCCTTCTTCATTTTGTGCGGTGCGACCACTTCGGGACGGTAATCCGCCACCGCGGCGGCAGCGATCAGCAGGTCGCAGGGCATGGCCGCTTCGCAGGCCGCGAGCATGTCGCGGGCGCTGACCACGTCGACCCGGTTGACCCGGTCGGGGGTCGGCAGGTGGACGGGGCCGGTAATCAGGGTGACCTTGGCGCCCGCCTCCACCGCCGCTTCGGCCAGGGCGAAGCCCATCTTCCCGGAGCTGTGGTTGGTGATGTAGCGGACCGGGTCGATGTTCTCCTGGGTCGGGCCGGCAGTGATCAGCACGTGGCGGCCGGTCAGAGCCTGGTGTTCGAACAGGTTGGCGGCCTGCTGGGCCAGGTCGTCGGCCTCCAGCATGCGGCCCGGGCCGACATCGCCGCAGGCCTGGCTGCCGGCTGCCGGGCCGAACAGGTGCAGGCCCCGCTGGGTCAGGCACTGGGCATTGGCCTGGGTGGCCGGGTCGCGCCACATGGCCTGGTTCATCGCCGGGGCCAGAGCGACCTTGGCGTCGGTGGCCAGTACCAGGGTGGTCAGCAGGTCGTTGGCCAGGCCCTGGGCCAGGCGTGCCATCAAGTCGGCAGTGGCCGGGGCGATCAGCACCAGGTCGGCCCAGCGGGCGAGTTCGATGTGGCCCATGGCGGCTTCGGCGGCAGGGTCCAGCAGGTCGAGGTGAACGGGGTGGCCGGACAGGGCCTGGAGGGTCAGCGGGGTGATGAACTCGCGGCCGCCCTGGGTCATCACCACCCGGACTTCCGCGCCCTGGTCGCGCAGGCGGCGGATCAGCTCCGCACTCTTGTAGGCGGCAATGCCGCCCCCCACGCCCAGGACGATGCGTTTCCGATAGAGCCGCTGCATAGGCCTGCCTTAGTAATGAGGTGGAGTGGTGCGCTGCGGTGTCGGCGCCTCCCCAGGGCCGGATCACCGCGCAAAAAAGGTTGGCTAAGATAGCACAGCGTCCGCATGGGAACAGCGGCGCAGCTGACCAGGGAGGTGTCATGAGCATCCGTCATTGGCCCGCAGCGGAACGCCCGCGGGAGAAGCTACTCGAACAAGGCGCGGCGGCCCTTACCGACGCCGAACTCCTCGCCATTTTCCTGCGCACCGGGCTGCCGGGGCAGAGCGCCGTGGACCTCGCGCGCCAGCTCCTTGTCCAGTTCGGCGGGCTGCGCCCGCTGCTGGAGGCGGACCTGGCCACGTTCTGCCAGCGGCCGGGTCTCGGGCCGGCCAAGTTCGCGCAGTTGCAGGCTGTGCTGGAAATGGCCCGTCGGCACCTGGCCGAAGGGCTGCGGCGGGACTCGGCACTGGAGAACCCCCGGGCGGTGCGGGACTACCTCAAGGCCCAGTTGCGGCACGAGCCCCACGAAGTGTTCGGCTGCCTGTTCCTCGATACCCGCCACCGGGTGCTGGCCTTCGAGGTGCTGTTCCGCGGCACCATCGACGGTGCCAGTGTCTATCCGCGCCAGGTGGTCAAGCGTGCCCTGGCGCATAACGCCGCCGCGCTCATCCTTACCCACAACCATCCTTCCGGCATCGCCGAGCCCAGTCAGGCCGACCGCGACCTGACGCACCGTCTGAAGGACGCGCTGGCGCTGGTGGATGTGCGGGTGCTGGACCACTTCGTGGTGGGCGATGGCGAGCCGCTGTCCCTGGCCGAGTACGGCTGGCTCTAAGCCGCGTTCGCGAGCTGGCGGCGATCCGGGCAGCGGACGCGCGTCTCGGTGTGCTGGCGAACGCCCTCCGGGCGTGGTGAGCAGTGGAAGGTCATCACCAGCCTGGCGACGCCCGGTTCCTCATGCCTCATGAAGGCCTGTGCGTCAGGGACCGGCTCCAGACCGAAGTCCGTACGCCAGAAGCGCCCGATCAGGCCGTAGGCCATTGCCTAGTTGCCGTCGCGTTCCAGCAGGGTGAGTTCGTGCAGGTCGAAAGGCGGGCGGGATTCCAGTGTGTTGCGCCAGCCCAGCCGGTGGGCCAGGCGCGCGGGGGCTTCGCGCAGGCGGAGCAGTGCTTTGACCAGCGGGTCGTCTTGGGTGGAGAGCTGGCTGGCAGCGTCCAGTGCCTGCACAGCGGAGGTGTCCAGGTCGAGTTGATGACGCTCGACGAACTGGAGGCTCGGCAGGTCGCGCTCGGCCAGCGCGTTCAAGGCGCCAACTCCACCCTGGAGAAGTCCTGCCGGCCGAAGGGGTTGGCCTCATAGCCGCGCACGTTGGCACGCACCAGGGCGAATGCCGTGGGGTGGGCCAGGGGCAGCCACAGGGCCTGCTCATTAATGATCGCCTGGGCTCGGGCGTAGAAATCGCTGCGCGCCGTGGTGTCCGGCGTGGCCTTGGCCTGGCTGATCAACTGGTCGAGGTCCGGGTTGCAGTAGCGGGCGAAGTTCAGGCCCGACTGCACCGAGGCGCAGGCGAATTGAGGCGTGAGGAAGTTGTCCGGGTCGCCGTTGTCGCCCGCCCAGCCCATGAACAGCAGGTCGTGCTCGCCGGCCTTGGCGCGCCGGATCAGTTCGCCCCACTCGATGACGCGGATGTCAGCGCGGATGCCCACCTTGGCCAGGTCGGCCTGCAGCATCTGTGCACCCAGGTTCGGGTTGGGGTTGAGCACGCTGCCGGAGGGGCGTGTCCACAGGGTGGTGCTGAAACCGTCTGGCAACCCAGCTTCGGCCAGCAGCGCTTTGGCCTTGCCTGGGTCGTAGACGTAGCCGGGCAGGTCCTTGGCGTAGCCCCAGGTGGTGGGCGGGAACGGGCCGTCAGCCGGTGTGGCGGTGCCTTCGAACACGGCCTTTATATAGCTGGCCTTGTCGAAGGCGAGGTTGATCGCCTGGCGCACCTTGGCCTGGTCCAGTGGCGGATGCTGGCTGTTCAGCGCGATGAAGGCGGTCATGAAGGCCGGGGTTTCCACGACCCGCAGGTTGCTGTCCTGGCGCGCCTGCCCCACATCCAGGGGCTTGGGTGACAGGGCGATCTGGCATTCGCCCCGGCGCAGCTTCTGCAGGCGCACATTGGCATCCGGGGTGATGGCGAACACCAGGTTGTCCACCGCCGGCTTGCCGGCGAAATAGTCCGGGTTGGCGCTGTAGCGGATTGCCGCGTCCTTCTGGAACCGCTTGAACACGAAGGGGCCGGTACCGATGGGCTGGGCGTTGAGCTTTTCCGGCGTGCCGGCTTTCATCAACTGGTCGGCGTACTCGGCGGAATAGATAGAAGCGAAGCCCATGCTGAGCATCGCCAGGAAGGTGGCATCGGGGCGGGTCAGATTGAAGCGGACGGTGCGCGCGTCGACCTTCTCCACCGAGCGCACCAGGCCCGGCAGCTGCATGGACTGGGCGTGGGGGAAGCCGCTTTGCGCCACCTTGTGCCAGGGGTTGGCCGGGTCGAGCATGCGCTGGAAGCTGAACAGCACGTCGTCGGCATCCAGCTCGCGGCTCGGGGCGAAGTAGTCGGTGCGATGGAAGCGCACGTCCTTGCGCAGCTGGAAGCTGTAGCTGAGGCCGTCCTCGGATACTTGCCAGTGCTCGGCCAGGCCTGGCACCAGACGGGCAGCCCGGGCGTCGAACTCCAGCAGGCGGTTCATCAGCACGTCGGCCGAGGCGTTGGTGGTGGTCAGGGCGTTGTACTGCACCACGTCGAACCCGTCCGGGCTGGCTTCAGTGCACACACTCAGGTTGGCGGCCTGGGCCAGCAGCGGGGCGAACAGCAGGGGGAGCAGGGCAAGGCGCATGACGGATTCCTCGGGATGCGGTGGCCAGGAGGCGAACGCTAGCCCAGCCAGGTCGGTGGGGCAATCGCAGTTGCCGACGAATGGTCGGCAGGGCGAGGCGCCCCGCCTCGCGGCGGAACGCACGCCGTGGCCGGGCGGCAGGGTGTGGGTAAGTTGGTGGAGCCCTTGCTGCACTAGGGGTGTTCTGGTATAAAGCAGCGCTCTTTTCTGGGGCCCGGTCTTTCGCAATCACTGTGCGGCCGGTAAGACCCTGACGAGACGGGCGCTAAACACGCCCACAATTGAGAGTTCAAGCGGCCAACCCATGCCGGGTTGGGCATGAGGTTTAGAGGGCTGAGGCATGTCTAGAGTCTGTCAAGTAACCGGTAAGGGTCCGGCTACCGGGAACAACATTTCCCACGCAAACAACAAAACCCGTCGTCGTTTCCTGCCGAACCTGCAGCACCATCGCTTCTGGGTCGAGTCCGAGAAGCGCTTCGTGCGTCTGCGCGTTTCCGCCAAGGGCATGCGCATCATCGACAAGCGTGGCATTGACGTCGTTCTGTCCGAGCTGCGCGCTCGCGGCGAAAAGGTTTAAGGAGCAAATCATGCGTGAACTGATCCGTTTGGTGTCCAGCGCCGGTACCGGCCACTTCTACACCACCGACAAGAACAAGCGCACCACTCCCGACAAGATCGAGATCAAGAAGTACGATCCTGTCGTGCGTAAGCACGTGATCTACAAGGAAGCCAAGATCAAGTAATTGATCCGGCCCTTGCGAAAAGCCCGCCTCATGGCGGGCTTTTTCATGCCTGCGATTTGGCGTGGCGGGCGCGGGACATAAAAAAGCCCGCTTTCGCGGGCCAGGGGTGACAAGCATCGGGTGTCGGCAGGCTTATTTGGTCTGCTCGAAGATGACGTAGACCTTGCGGCAGGCTTCCAGCACTTCCCAGGTGCCGGAGAAGCCGGCCGGGATCACGAAGCGGTCGCCCGCGCGCACGGTCTTGGCGTTGCCGGCGGCGTTGCGGATAACGGAGACGCCCTGGAGAATCTCGCAGTACTCATGCTCGGTGTAGTTCACCGTCCACTGGCCGACCGCGCCCTCCCAGATGCCGACGTTGAACTGTCCGCAGGGGCTGCCGTAGTGGTTGCGCACACTCTGTTCGGGGTCGCCCTTGAGGATCTTCTCGGGTGCGGGGCGGTAGTGCTCGGCGGTGGCGGGGCTGGTGGCGAAGTCGACGATGGATTCGATGTTCATGGCGATTCCGTAGCGGCGTTGTGGAGGTCGCGCGGGGCGGCCTGTTTCTTATTCTGCCCGGTAGGTGTTCGGAATCCCGCCATGCACGGTGGCGGGAAATGCAGAACGCGGGCGTACCGGTCCTGAGTCTATGTTTAATAAAATGAACATTACAAGGCCCCTGCTCCCGGCAGTGTCAAAAATATTGAAAATCCAGGGGCCTCTGGTTTAGGGTGTCGCACAGCTTTGGCCGCGTTTAGGCCTTGCAGAATTCTTGACAGTGTCGGTCCCTCCCCTGCCGGCACTTCCACTAATAAAAGTAAGAGGAACGCCCCATGACCACCCTCACTCGTGCCGACTGGGAACAGCGCGCCAAGTCCCTGCAGATCGAGACCCGCGCCTTCGTCCATGGCGAATACACCCCGGCTGCATCCGGTGCCACCTTCGAGTGCATCAGCCCCGTGGATGGTCGTGTGCTGGGCCTGGTCGCCAGCTGTGACCTGGCCGACGCCGAGGTGGCGGTCAAGGATGCCCGCGCCACCTTCGAATCCGGTGTCTGGTCACGCCTCGCACCGGTGAAGCGCAAGGAAGTGATGATCCGCTTCGCCGACCTGCTGGACGCCCATGCCGAAGAGCTGGCCCTGCTGGAAACCCTGGACATGGGCAAACCGATCGGCGACTCGCTGAGCATCGACGTGCCGTCAGCGTCCCGCGCCATCCGCTGGAGCGGCGAGGCCATCGACAAGATCTACGACGAAGTCGCCGCCACCCCGCACAACGAGCTGGGCCTGGTGACCCGCGAGCCGGTGGGCGTGGTCGCCGCCATCGTGCCGTGGAACTTCCCCCTGCTGATGACTTGCTGGAAGCTCGGCCCGGCGCTGGCCACCGGCAACTCCATCATCCTCAAGCCGTCCGAGAAGTCGCCGCTGACCGGCATCCGCATCGCCCAACTGGCCATCGAAGCCGGCATTCCCGCGGGCGTGTTCAACGTGCTGCCGGGCTTCGGCCACACCGTCGGCAAGGCCCTGGCCCTGCACATGGACGTCGACACCCTGGTGTTCACCGGCTCCACCAAGATCGCCAAGCAACTGATGATCTATGCCGGCGAATCCAACATGAAGCGCGTCTGGCTGGAAGCGGGTGGCAAGAGCCCGAACATCGTCTTCGCCGATGCCCCGGACCTCAAGGCCGCCGCCGAGTCCGCCGCCGCCGCCATCGCCTTCAACCAGGGCGAGGTCTGCACCGCCGGCTCGCGCCTGCTGGTGGAGAACTCCATCAAGGAGAAGTTCGTGCCCATGGTGGTCGAGGCCATCAAGGGCTGGAAACCGGGCCACCCGCTGGACCCGGCTACCAACGTCGGTGCCCTGGTTGACACCACCCAGATGAACAACGTGCTGTCCTACATCCAGGCCGGCCATGACGACGGCGCCAAGCTGGTGGCCGGCGGCAAGCGCGTGATGGAGGAGACCGGTGGCACCTACGTCGAGCCGACCATCTTCGACGGCGTGACCAACGCCATGCGCATCGCCAAGGAAGAGATCTTCGGGCCGGTGCTGTCGGTGATCGGCTTCGACAACGAGGCCGAGGCCGTCGCCATCGCCAACGACACCATCTACGGCCTGGCGGCTGCGGTGTGGACCAGCAACCTGTCCCGCGCCCACCTGGTGGGCAAGGCCCTGCGGGCCGGCAGCGTGTGGATCAACCAGTACGACGGCGGCGACATGACTGCGCCGTTCGGTGGCTTCAAGCAGTCCGGCAACGGTCGCGACAAGTCCCTGCATGCGTTCGACAAGTACACCGAGCTGAAGGCCACCTGGATCAAGCTCTGAACAGCGGCGGTCTGACCGCCTGACACGGCGCGGCCTGGTCCGGTCGCGCCAAGGTCCGCCCTCCCTTCTTGGAGGGCCGGCTCCGCGAGAGCCACACCTGCGGCCGGGTTTCCCTTCGGGAGCCCGGCCGTTTTTGCTTTTCCGCCAGCCAGTAGCCGTAAACGGGAGGAACACCGTCATGCGTTGGGGCACCTATTTCGCCGTGTGTGGCGCCGTCATCAGCATCGGCCTGGCGCTGGGCGTGACCATGCCGCTGGTGTCGCTGCGTCTGGAGAGCTGGCATTACGGCTCGTTTGCCATCGGTGTCATGGCTGCAACCCCGGCGGTGGGCGTGCTCCTCGGCGCTTCCCTGGCCGGACGCCTGGCGGCACGTTTCGGCACCGTCCCGCTGATGCAACTGTGCCTGTTGCTGGGGGCTGTGTCGGTGGCGCTGCTGGCGTTGGTGCAGAGCTACCCGGTCTGGTTGCTGCTGCGGTTGTTCATCGGCGTGGCGCTGACCGTGGTGTTCATTCTCGGCGAGAGCTGGATCAACCAATTGGCGGTGGAGCAGTGGCGTGGTCGCTTGGTGGCGCTGTACGGCACTGGCTATGCACTGAGCCAGTTGTCCGGCCCTCTGCTGCTGACTCTGCTGGGCAGCGACACGGACCGCGGCTTCTGGACCGGTACCGGCCTGTTGATCGGCGGTTCGCTGATCTTGCTCGGGCGTGGCGGCGCGCCCCAGGTCGACGAGCACGGCGCCTCCGGGCGTGGTCTCTGGGTCTTCTGCCAGCGCATGCCGACCATCGCCTGGGCGGTGGTGCTGTTCGCGGCCTTCGAAGCGATGATGCTCACCCTGTTGCCGGTCTACGGCCTGCGCCAGGGCTTCACCCAGGAGGTGGCCCTGCTGATGGCCAGCGTGGTGGTGGTGGGGGATGCGGCCCTGCAATTGCCTATCGGCTGGATGGCGGACCGAGTACCCCGGCGCGCGCTGTTCCGGGCCTGCGGCCTGGCCCTGCTGCTGTCGAGCCTGAGCGTGCCGCTGCTGCTGCACACGCCGCTGATCTGGCCGGTGTGGGTGGTGTTCGGCGCCAGCGCCGGGGGGTTGTTCACCCTGGCGCTGATCCTGATCGGCGAGCGCTTCCGGGACGATGAACTGGTGCGGGCTAACGCTCATGTGGCCCAGCTCTGGGGGATCGGCTGCCTGATCGGGCCGCTGGTGACCGGTGCTGCCAGCCAGTGGATCAGCGGCCATGCGTTGCCGCTGATGATGGCTGTAGGGGCGGCCGGTTTCGTCTGGCTGGCCTGGACCCGGGAGCCGATGGGCGAAGATACCCCGGTCGGCTCCCCGGGCGCCTGAGGGTCAGCGCGCCAGGCTGTTGCCCACCGTCTCGCGCAGGCGGTACCAGAGCATCCCCAGTGCCAGCAGCGGCGAGCGCAGCAGGCGGCCGCCGGGGAAGGTGATGTGGGGCACCTTGGCGAACACTTCGAAACCGCTGCCCTGCTCGCCGCAGATGGCTTCCGCCAGCAGCTTGCCGGCCAGGTGAGTGGCGTTCACCCCGTGGCCCGAGTAGGCCTGGGCGAAGTAGACGTTCGGGTGCCCGGGCAGGCGACCGATCTGCGGCAGTCGGTTGGCACCGATGCCGATCATGCCGCCCCAGTGGTAGTCGATGCGTACGTCGGCCAACTGGGGGAAGGTCGCCAGCATCTTCGGCTGCATGTATGAGGCGATGTCCGCCGGATCACGCCCGGAGTAGTGGCAGGCGCCGCCGAACAGCAGACGGCGGTCGGCGGAAAGGCGGTAGTAGTCCAGGGCCACGCGCTGGTCACAGACCGCCATGTTCTGCGGCAGCAGCTCCCGCGCCAGGTCTTCGGGCAGCGGCTCGGTGGCGATGATGTAGCTGCCGGCCGGGAGCACCTTGCCGCCCAGGGTCGGGTCGAGGTCATTGATGTAGGCATTGCAGCCCAGCACCAGGGTGGCGGCCTTCACCTGACCGCTGGCGGTGTGCACCGTCACCTCGGGGCCATGGTCGATGTGCGTGGCAGCGGAGTGTTCGAATATCCGCACGCCCAGGGAGGTGGCTGCCGCCGCTTCGCCCAATGCGAGGTTGAGCGGGTGCAGGTGCCCCGAGCCCATGTCGATGAGTCCGCCGGCATAGCGGTCGGACCCCACCACGCTGCGCATGTCACCGGGTTGCACCAGCTTCATCTCGTGGCGATAGCCGAGCCCGCGCAGCTCCTCCATGTCCTCGGCGAAGCCGGCGAAGTCGCGGGCCGTGTTGGCCAGGTCGCAGTAACCCCAGGTCAGGTCGCAGTCGATGGCGAACTCGTCCACCCGCTGGCGCACCAGTTCCACGGCCTCCAGGCCCATCAGCTTGAGGGCACGCACGCCTTCGGCGCCGATCGCCGGCTCGAAGTGGTCGACGTCATGGCCGACGCCCCGGATCAACTGGCCGCCATTGCGCCCGCTGGCGCCCCAGCCCACCTGGCGGGCCTCCAGGAGGACCACCGAAATGCCGCGGCGGGCCAGTTCGATGGCGGTGTTGAGGCCGGAGAATCCCCCGCCGACGATGCACACGTCGGCCCGGACCTCGCCCTGCAGGGGGGGGTAGGCCAGTTGGCGGTTGGCGGTGGCGGCGTAATAGGAGGGGGCGTGGCGGTCGCTGTGGACCGGTTGGCGAACGCGGGCGTTCATGGGCGCAATCCTGATTCTTGTGTTTGAAAAAAGCGACGCAGGATAGGCAGGCCCGTTCCTGTGCGCCAAGGGGACTTCGGGAAAAATCCCTGTGCCCCCGGGGCAAGGATCGGCTCAGTCGGGAATGGGCAGGCTGAGGGTTTCCTTCACCTCTTCCATCACGATGTAGGACTTGGATTCGCGGACGTGGGGCAACTTGAGGAGGATGTCGCCCAGCAGCTTGCGGTAGGAGGCCATCTCGTTGATGCGGGCTTTCACCAGGTAGTCGAAGTCACCGGACACCAGGTGGCATTCGAGCACGTGGGGCAGCTTGAGCACGGCGCGGCGGAACTCCTCGAAGGTGTCGCCGGACTTGTAGTCCAGGCTGATCTCGACGAACACCAGCAGGCTGGCCTTGAGGTGCTGCGGGTTCAGGCGGGCGTTGTAGCCCATGATGATCCCCTCGCGCTCCAGGCGGCGGACGCGCTCGGTGCAGGGCGTTGTCGACAACCCCACCCGCTCGCCCAGCTCGGTGAAGGAGATGCGGCCGTCCTCCTGGAGGATGCGTAAAATATTCCGGTCTATCTTGTCCAGCTCACGACGCGATTGATGCTGGGTTCTCATGGTGGATGCCCCTCCGCAAAAGCCGATATTGCCAAGAATTATCGCCAAATATAGCTGGCTATATAGTGAATATCACTGGTCACGCCTTCTTATACTGCCGACATCTACGCTCAAAGTAACAAACGCGCCGGCAAGGCCGTCGCGGTGGAGGCAGACATGCGAGTAATGGTGCTGGGCAGCGGCGTGATTGGTACCGCGAGTGCCTACTATCTGGCCCGGGAAGGCTTCGAGGTGGTGGTGGTGGACCGTCAGCCGGCCGTCGCCATGGAAACCTCCTTCGCCAACGCAGGCCAGGTCTCGCCTGGCTACGCATCCCCCTGGGCCGCCCCCGGCGTGCCGCTCAAGGCCATCAAGTGGCTGATGCAGCGCCACGCGCCTCTGGCCATCAAGGCCACCGGCAGCCTGGACCAGTACCTGTGGATGGCGCAGATGCTGCGCAACTGTACCGCGTCCCGCTATGCGGTGAACAAGGAGCGCATGGTGCGCCTGTCCGAGTACAGCCGCGACTGCCTCGACGAGTTGCGCGCCGAAACCGGCATTGCCTATGAAGGCCGCCAGCTCGGCACCACCCAGTTGTTCCGCACTCAGGCCCAGGTCGACGCGGCCGCCAAGGACATCGCCGTCCTCGAGCGCTCCGGTGTGCCCTACGAGATCCTCGACCGCGACGGCATCGCCCGCGTCGAGCCGGCCCTGGCCAGGGTCAAGCACAAGCTCGCTGGTGCCCTGCGCCTGCCCAACGACCAGACCGGCGATTGCCAGATGTTCACCTCCCGCCTGGCCGAGATGGCCGTGCAGCTGGGGGTCGAGTTCCGCTTCGGCCAGGACATCCAGCGCCTGGACTTCGCCGGCGACCGCATCAACGGCGTATGGATCGACGGCAAGCTGGAAACCGCTGACCGTTACGTCCTCGCCCTCGGCAGCTACAGCCCGCAACTGCTCAAGCCGCTGGGCATCAAGGCCCCGGTGTACCCGCTCAAGGGCTACTCGCTGACCGTGCCGATCACCAACGGTGCCATGGCTCCGACCTCGACCATCCTGGACGAGACCTACAAGGTCGCCATCACCCGTTTCGACGACCGCATCCGCGTCGGCGGCATGGCGGAGATCGCCGGCTTCGACCTGTCGCTGAACCCGCGCCGTCGCGAGACCCTGGAAATGATCACCACCGACCTCTACCCGGAAGGTGGTGACGTGGCCAAGGCCGAGTTCTGGACCGGCCTGCGCCCGGCGACCCCGGACGGCACCCCCATCGTCGGGGCCACGCCGTACCGCAACCTGTTCCTCAACACCGGACACGGTACCCTTGGCTGGACCATGGCCTGCGGTTCCGGCCGCCTGCTGGCGGACCTGATGGCGCGCAAGCGCCCGCAGATCAGCGCCGAAGGCCTGGATATCTTCCGCTACGGCAATTCCAAGGAGACCTCGAGCAATGCCAATCCAGCGACTGCACACTGAAACCCGCTACAGCGAAATCGTCATCCACAACGGCACGGTCTACCTGGCCGGCCAGCTTGACGAGAAGCTCAGCGCCGGGATCGGCCAGCAGACCCGCGAGACCCTCGCCAGCATCGACAAGCTGCTGGCCGAGGCCGGTACCGACAAGAGCCATCTGCTCTCGGTGACCATCTACCTCAAGGACATGGCGGCCGACTACGCCGCCATGAACGCGATCTGGGACGCCTGGCTGCCGAAGGGCGCCGCCCCGGCCCGCGCCTGTGTCGAGGCCCGGATGTATTCCCCCGAGGTGCTGGTGGAGATGACCGTCGTCGCCGCCCTGCCCTGACCCCTTCCTCAGCCCGGCGCCCGAGCCGGGTTTTTTCCATAACCAGAAGAAGTGCCCGCCATGCGTCCCGCCCGTGCCCTCATCGACCTCGAAGCGCTGCGCCACAACTACCGCCTCGCCCGTGAAGCCTCCGGTGCCCGAGCACTGGCGGTGGTCAAGGCCGATGCCTACGGGCATGGCGCCGTTCGCTGCGCCCGTGCCCTGGAGGCCGAGGCCGACGGGTTCGCCGTGGCGTGCATCGAAGAGGCGCTGGCCCTGCGCGAGGCGGGTATCCGTGCACCGATCCTGCTGCTCGAAGGCTTCTTCGAGGCCGACGAGCTGGCGCTGATCGAACGGCATGACTTCTGGTGCGTCCTGCATGCTCCCTGGCAACTGGAAGCGGTGGAGCGAGCCACCCTCGCCCGGCCGTTGACCTTCTGGCTGAAGATGGATTCCGGGATGCACCGCGTGGGCTTCCACCCCGCCGAGTTCCGCGACGCCCACCAGCGCCTGCTGGCCAGTGGCAAGGCGGCCAAGGTGGTGCTGATGAGCCACTTCGCCCGTGCCGACGAACTGGACAGTGATAGCTGCGCCCAGCAAGTCGCCGTGTTCCAGCAGGCCCGCACCGGTATCGAGGCGGAAGTCAGCCTGCGCAACTCGCCGGCCCTGCTGGGCTGGCCCCAGGTTCCCAGTGACTGGGTGCGCCCCGGCATCATGCTTTACGGCGCCACCCCCTTCGAGCAGGCGCATCCCCTGGCCGACCGCCTCAAGCCGGTGATGACCCTGGAGTCCAAGGTCATCAGCGTGCGTGAGCTCCCGGCCGGGCAACCGGTGGGTTATGGCGCGCGCTTCGTCACCGAGCGGCCGACCCGGGTCGGCGTGGTGGCCATGGGGTATGCCGATGGCTACCCGCGTCACGCGCCCACCGGCACGCCGGTGGCCATTGATGGCCAGCCCTCGCGGCTGATCGGCCGGGTCTCCATGGACATGCTCACCGTCGACCTCACCGACCTGCCCCAGGCCGGCCTCGGCAGCCGCGTCGAACTGTGGGGCAGCCAGGTGTCCGCCGCCGAGGTGGCGATGCACGCCGGGACCATTCCCTACCAGATCTTCTGCAACCTGCGCCGGGTTCCCCTTATCGAGCGCTAGGCCTTGCCCGGCGGGGCTTACGGACCATTGGTTGCTTGCCAACTTGCTGATTTTCCTGGGATTTACCAGGGGGTACGTTTTTTTGCGCAGTATTGACGGCCGAAGTGTTGTAAATACTGAACGCTAGCCGCATGATTGCGCGCACCAAGCCCCCCTAACAAGAATCCAGAGGAGGATCCCAGCATTGGACGTCGGTGTTCGACTGCAAGCTATCCGCAAGCTCAAAGGCCTTTCCCAGCGTGAACTCGCCAAACGTGCAGGCGTTACCAACAGCACGATTTCCATGATCGAGAAGAACAGCGTCAGCCCCTCCATCAGTTCGCTGAAGAAGGTGCTCGGGGGCATCCCCATGTCGCTGGTGGAGTTCTTTTCCCTCGACCTGGAACAGGATAACCAGACCCAGGTGGTCTATCGGGCCTCCGAACTCACCGACATCTGCAGTGGCGCCATCACCATGAAACTGGTGGGCAAGGCCCACCCCAGCCGCGCCATTGCCTTCCTCGATGAAACCTACCCGCCGGGCACCGACACCGGTGACGAGATGTACGCCCATGAGGGCGAAGAGGCCGGCATGCTGGTCGAAGGGCGTCTCGAACTGACCGTCGGCAACGACGTGTACATCCTCGAACCGGGCGACAGCTACTACTTCGAAAGCAGCCGTCCGCACCGCTTCCGCAATCCGTTCGACCTGCCGGCTCGCCTGATCAGCGCGACCACTCCGGCAAACTTCTGAAAGACCGCTGCCGCCGATATCCCTGCGACGCGTTGGGTTGTTTCGGCCAGACGGCCATGACGTTATACTTGCGCCCGCTCGCGAAACCGTGGCCGCGGGCGTATCTAGCCACGATGAGGGTGAAAGGGTGAACCTGATAAATAAGATGCTGGCAGCGCATGTTGCCGTATTGGCCCTGTGGGCAGTTAGCGCCCAGGCCGCGACCGACGACGCCATCGCCGAGCGCATCAAGCCGGTGGGCGAGGTCTGCGTGCAGGGTCAGGAATGCAAGGGTGTCGGCGCCGTGGCAGCGGCCGCAGGCGGCGGCGCACGTACGCCGGACGACATCATCGCCAAGCACTGTGGCGCCTGCCACACCGCTGGCGTGCTGGGTGCACCGAAGATCGGTGACACTGCAGCCTGGAAAGAGCGTGCAGACCACCAGGGCGGCCTCGACGGCATCCTGGCCAAGGCCATCACCGGCATCAACGCCATGCCGCCGAAGGGCACCTGCGCCGACTGCACCGACGACGAACTGAAAGCTGCCATCCAGAAGATGTCCGGCCTGTAAGCGTCGCGAAGCATCGAAAAAGCCGCCCGAGGGCGGCTTTTTTGTGCCTGCGCGGTGCGACTCGTTGTCGCAGCACCGCCGGGCCCGAGGTGTTCGGGCCCGGCAACGGGTCAGTCGATGAAGCTGACCTTGCCATCCGCGAGGGAGGCCACACGAGCCAGCGCCTCGATGCGGTAGCCCTCTTCCTCCAGCAGGCGGCGTCCGTCCTGGAAGGACTTCTCGATGACGATGCCGAGGCCGGCGATGCTCGCGCCCGCCTGGCCGATCAGGTCGATCAGCGCCTTGGCCGCATGGCCGTTGGCGAGGAAGTCATCGATCACCAGCACATGGTCGGCGGCCGTCAGGTGCTTGGCGGAGATGGCGATGGTGCTCTCGGTCTGCTTGGTGAAGGAGAACACCTTGGAGATCAGCAGGTCGTTCTTCAGCGTCAGCGACTGGAACTTGCGGGCGAAGATCACCGGTATGCCCAGCTCGAGGCCGGCCATCACGGCCGGGGCGATGCCCGAGGCCTCGATGGTGACGATCTTGGTGATGCCCTGGCCGCGGAAGCGCTCGGCGAACTCATGGCCGATGAACTGCATGAGTTTGGGGTCGATCTGGTGGTTGAGGAAGGCGTCGACCTTGAGCACCTGGTCGGAAAGCACGATGCCTTCGGAAAGGATCTTTTCTTTGAGAATGTCCACGGGAGGGGCTTCCTGCGAAGCGGCTGTCGCTGATGAAGCGGCGCATTCTACCTTGGCCAGGGGGCATTGCGCGATGCCCTTCTGGTCGTTCGGTCAGACTTCTCCGCAGGCCCGGTCAGGGCTTCTTCAGCATGGCCCGGATGTCCGCCAGCGCCGTGTTGCCACGCACCGCCTTCACCTCGGTCGGCGTATCGTCCATGCCTTCCCACTCCAGGTCCTCCGGCGGCAGCTCGTCGAGGAAGCGGCTGGGTGAGCAGTCGATGATCTCGCCGTACTGCTTGCGCTTGGCGGCGAAGGTCATCGCCAGGTTCTGCCGGGCGCGGGTGATGCCCACGTAGGCCAGGCGGCGCTCCTCCTCGATGGTGTCGGCCTCGATGCTGGAGCGGTGCGGAAGGATGTCCTCCTCCACGCCCATGATGAACACGTAGGGAAACTCCAGGCCTTTGGAGGTGTGCAGGGTCATCATCTGCACCCCTTCGGCGCCCTCTTCCTCCTCCTGCTGGCGTTCGAGCATGTCGCGCAACACCAGCTTGGCGATGGCCTCCTCGATGGTCATGCCACCTTCCTCGTCGCGCTCGAGGGTGTTCTTCAGCGCATCCACGAGGAACCACACGTTGCCCATGCGGAAGTCGGCGACCTTGTCGCTGGAGGCGTTCTGGCGGATCCAGTTCTCGTAGTCGATGTCCATCACCATGCTGCGCAGGGCGGCGATCGGGTCGCTCTCCGCGCACTGCTGGCGGACCTTGTCCATGAAGCGCTTGAAGCGCTGCAGGCGCTCGGTGTAGCGGCTGTCCAGGTGCTCGGCCAGGCCGATCTCGTCGGCGGCGGCGTACATCGAGATCTTCCGCTCGGTGGCGTAGTTGCCGAGCTTCTCCAGGGTGGTGGAGCCGATCTCCCGGCGCGGCACGTTGATCACCCGCAGGAAGGCGTTGTCGTCGTCCGGGTTCACCAGCAGGCGGAAGTAGGACATCAGGTCCTTCACTTCCTGGCGTCCGAAGAAGCTGGTGCCGCCCGAGAGCCGGTAGGGAATCTGGTGGTGCTGCAGCTTCAGCTCCATCAGCTTGGCCTGGTGGTTGCCCCGGTAGAGGATGGCGAAGTCGCTGTAGGGCCGCTGGGTGCGCAGGTGCAGGGTGAGGATCTCCATGGCGATGCGCTCGGCCTCGGCGTCCTCGTTGCGGCAGCGGATCACCCGG
This sequence comes from Pseudomonas sp. ENNP23, assembly GCF_001728945.1. Taxonomy (NCBI): domain Bacteria; kingdom Pseudomonadati; phylum Pseudomonadota; class Gammaproteobacteria; order Pseudomonadales; family Pseudomonadaceae; genus Pseudomonas; species Pseudomonas sp. ENNP23. The sequence goes on along the minus strand of NZ_LYSP01000003.1, from coordinate 146,567 downwards.
ATCGGGTCGCCCACGCCCATCTCGCTCCACAGCTGCTTCTCGAACACGTGGGGGTTGTTGGCGATCAGCACGTTGGCGCACTTGAGGATGCGGCTGGTGGAGCGATAGTTCTGCTCCAGCATCACCACCTTGAGCGAAGGGAAGTCCTCCTTCAGCTGCATCAGGTTCTCCGGCCTTGCGCCGCGCCAGGCGTAGATCGACTGGTCGTCGTCGCCCACCACGGTGAACTGCGCGCGGTGCTGCACCAGCAGCTTCACCAGCAGGTACTGGCTGGCGTTGGTGTCCTGGTACTCGTCCACCAGCATGTAGCGCACCCGGTACTGCCACTTTTCGAGGATGTCCGGGTTGTCCTGGAAGAGCTTCACCGGCAGCAGGATCAGGTCGTCGAAGTCCACCGCGTTGTAGGCCTTCAGCGTGCGCTGGTAGTGCAGGTAGACGATGGCGGCGGTCTGCTCCTTGGGGTTGCGCGCGTTGGCCAGGGCCTCCTCGGGCAGTATCAGGTCGTTCTTCCAGTTGCCGATGCAGTTCTTGATCTCGTCGACGCCGTCGTCGCCCGAGTACTCCTTCTGCATGATGTCCGACAGCAGCGCCTTGATGTCCGTCTCGTCGAAGATCGAGAACCCCGGCTTGTAGCCCAGCCGCGCATGCTCCTTGCGGATGATGTTCAGGCCCAGGTTGTGGAAGGTGGACACCGTCAGCCCACGGCCTTCGGCACCGCGCAGCAGGCTGCTGACACGCTCCTTCATCTCGCGGGCGGCCTTGTTGGTGAAGGTCACGGCGACGATGTGCTGGGCGCGGATACCGCACTGCTGGACGAGGTAGGCGATCTTGCGGGTGATCACGCTGGTCTTGCCGGAACCGGCACCGGCGAGCACCAGGAGCGGGCCGCCGACGTAGTTCACGGCTTCCTGCTGCCGGGGGTTGAGTCGGGACATGCGGGCTGTACGGGCAAGGGAATGGCCGCGCATTCTATCAAACCCCGCCGGGCATGCCGAAGTCCGTTCCACAGTGTGATCCAGCACCCCTTTGGGGCAGGTTGCGACTTGGCTATTTCCCCACTTCCAGTACGATTGTTCCGGCACCTGGGTTTGAGAGGCGATCTCATTCGAACCAGGCAGGCCAACAACGTGCCGATCGTGCATGAATAAAACGACGTCGACTACGACGCGAACAGGCGCCTGGCGCCACTGCTTCTTGTGACCTGGGGAGGTCCGATTGTCTGCGCTCGCGAAGCCCCTGCACCTGTTGCTGCTGGCGGACACGCCTGGCTGGGCGGAAGGGGCTCGCCCGCTGTTCGAGGCCCTCGGGCCCGATTACCTCCTGATCACCGCCCCCACCTGGGAAGCCGCCTCGAGCCTGTTCGACGACGGCACCGAAGGCATTCTCTTCTGCACCGCCGAGCTGTTGCCCATGCCCGGCCGCTGCCACCTGCCCACCGTGCTGCTGCTGGAACAGGACCCGGGCGAGCTGCCCGCCGGCGTCCATGACTGGCTGCCGCGCGAGCGCCTCGACCTGGATCTGCTGCGCCGCTGCCTGCGCTATCTCGGCGAGCGCCAGCGGATGCAGGGCACCCTGCAGGGCCTCGCCGAGCAGGACCCGCTCACCGGCATCGCCAACCGCCAGGGCTTCCAGACCCTCCTGGCCGCGCGGCTGGTGGAATACGGCGGCACCGGCCTGACCCTCGGCCACCTCGACCTGGACAACTTCCGCCACGCCAACGATGCCCTCGGCTACCAGGCCGGTGACCGGCTGATCCTGCAGGTGGTGGCGCGGCTCAAGGCCGAGCTGTCCCCCGGTGACCAGGTCGCCCGCCTGGGCAGCGACGAATTCGCCCTGCTGCTGGATACCCGCCGCGACCCGCAGCGCGCCGAGCGCCTGGCCTCGCGCCTGATGGAGGCCCTCGGCGAGCCCTTCTGGGTCGATGGCGAGAGCCTGCTGATCGGTTGCAGCCTGGGCCTGGCCCACGCCTGCCCGGACGAAGGCGCCGACCCGCTGATGTGGCACGCCCACATCGCCATGCAGCAGGCCAAGGGCGCCCAGGGCTGCACCTTCCACCTCTTCGACGCGCGCCTCAACCGCGGCGCCCGCAGCCTTGCCGACCTGGAAGGCGAGTTGCGCCGGGCGCTGCGCCGGGACGAACTGGAGCTGCACTACCAGCCGCGCCTGTGCCTGAAGACCGGCCGCATCGTTGGCCTCGAAGCCCTAGTGCGCTGGCGTCACGCCGAGCGCGGTCTGCTGGCGCCCAGCGAGTTCGTGCCCCTGGCCGAGCAGAGCGGGCTGATCGTGCCGCTGGGCTACTGGGTCATCGCCCGTGCCCTGCGCGACATGCAGTGGCTGCGCGGGCGCGGCCTGCCGGCGCTGCACATGGCGGTGAACCTGTCGTTCCGCCAGTTCCAGGACAGCCAGTTGCTGCCCACCCTCACCCGCCTCATCGACGAGCGCGGCGTGGATGCCCGCTGGCTGGAATTCGAACTGACCGAGACCGCCGTCATGCGCCGCAGCGAGCAGGTGCTCACCACCATGCAGGCACTGGGCAAGGTGGGCGTGCGCTTCTCCCTGGACGATTTCGGCACCGGCTTCTCCTCCTTCGTTCACCTCAACAGCCTGCCCATCACCCTGCTGAAGATCGACAAGAGCTTCGTCGGCGGCATGCAGGCACGCCCGGAGAATCAGCAACTGGTGCGGGCCATGATCAACCTGGCGCACAACCTCAAGCTCGAAGTGGTGGCCGAGGGCGTGGAGAACACCGACCAGCTCGCCCTGCTGCGCCAGTTCGGCTGCGACCAGGTGCAGGGCTACTGGATCAGCAAGCCCCTGCCGCTGGCGGAACTGGCGCGCTTCCTAGTGTTCGGCGTGCGCCAGCCGGCCCTCGGCCAGCCCGAGGGCTGAGCTTCAGGCCGCCACCGAAGCCCGGGCGGCAACCGCCGGCTCGACGCGCAACAGGCGGCGGGTCTTGAACTCGAAGCCCAGGGTCAGCCCCAGCGCCGCGCAGGCCAGGCCCGAGGCCAGCCCCCACCACACGCCCTGCGGGCCCCAGCCGAAGTGGAAGGCCAGCAGCCAGGCCGCCGGGGCGCCGACCAGCCAGTAGCAGCCGAGGCCGACCAGGAAGGTGGTCTTGGCATCCTTCAGCCCCCGGATGGCGCCCATGGCGATGGTCTGGATACCGTCGAACAGCTCGAACCAGGCCGCGATCGCCAGCAGGCCCACGGCCATCTGCACCACCGCTTCGAACTCGGCGTTGCCACGCTCCAGGAACAGCCCCACCACCCACTCCGGCGCCAGCCAGAACAGCGCGGCGAAGCTCAGCATGCAACCGGCGCCCAGGCCGATGCCCAGCCGCCCGGCGCGGCGTGCGTCTTCCAGGCGGCCGGCGCCGAAGTGCTGGCCGATACGGAAGGTCACCGCGTAGGAGATGCCCACCGGCACCATGAAGGCCACGTACACCGACATGATCGCCACCTGGTGCGCGGCCAGCGCCTGGCTGCCCAGGGCTCCCATGCACAGCGCAGCGAAGGCGAACAGGCCGGACTCCACCGCATAGGTGCCACCGATGGGCAGGCCCAGGCGCAGCAGCTCGCGCAGGTCGTCCAGGCGCGGCTGCAGCAGGCCGTGGCGCAGTGAGTAGGCGGCATAGGCCGGGTGGCGCGTCACGTGCCAGGCCAGCAGCAGCGCCATGGCGGTCATCACCAGCGCGGTGATCAGGCCGATGCCCGCCAGGCCCAGCCGGGGCAGGCCGAACCAGCCGTGGATCAGCACATAGTTCAGGGCGAAGTTGGCCAGCGCCCCGCCGATGCTGATGGCCATCACCGGGCCGGGCCGGCCGATGGCGCTGGTGAAGCCGCGCAGGGCCATGAAGGTCATGTAACCGGGCAACGCGAACACCAGGGTGGAGAGGAACTGCATGGCACCCTCGATGTTGTGCGCCTCCTGGCCGAACAGCCGCAGCAGCGGTGCCAGGTTCCACAGCAGCAGCCCAGCCGCCAGGGCCAGGCCCCAGCCGAGCCACAGCCCGGCCTGGGTCAGCCGGGCGGCGCCGGCCACGTCCCCGGCGCCGTGGCGGATAGCCACCAGGTTGCCCACGGCGGCGATCACCCCCACACAGAAGATCGAGACGAAGGAATAGCTCGCCGCACCCAGGCCGCCGGCGGCCAGCTCGGCCGGGCCCAGCAGGCCCATCATCACCGTGTCGGTGAACACCATCAGCACGTTGGCCAATTGCGCGGCGATCAGTGGGCCGGCAAGGCGGAGGATGGCCAGGAGTTCCGGCCGGAGGGATGCAGGCATGAGTAATGATCACCACTGAGGGAAGAGACGCCAGGCGGGCGGCCCTGATGCGGCTAATTCTCCCAAGCCTTGAAGCCCCGCCACAAAAGGAAAAAAATGATCCCTTTCATGACTCTGACTCATGCAAGAGTGCCGCCATGTCCCGCCGTCTGCCCCCGCTTTACGCCCTGCGTGCCTTCGAAGCAGCGGCGCGCAACGCCTCCTTCACCCGCGCGGCCGAAGAGCTGGCCATCACCCAGAGCGCGGTGAGCCGGCACATCCGCACCCTGGAAGAGCACTTCGCCTGCCGTCTGTTCGAGCGCCGGGGCCGCCACCTGCAACTGACCGAGGCGGCGCGGGTCATCCTCCCCGGCCTGCGCGAGGGCTTCGATGCCCTGGAGCGTGCCTGCTCCATCCTGCGGGTGGACGACGGCAACCTCTGTCTCAAGGCCCCCTCCACTCTCACTATGCGCTGGCTGCTGGCGCGGCTGTCGCGCTTCCGTCACCTCAACCCGGAGAACGAGGTTCAACTCACCAGCGCCTGGATGGACGTGGACAAGGTGGACTTCCAGCACGAGCCGTTCGACTGCGCGGTGCTGCTCTCCGATGGTCATTTCACCCAGGACTGGGAGGTCACGCTGCTGTTCCCGGAATGGCTGATCCCGGTCTGCGAGTCGTCCAAGGCCCGCCAGCCCTGGACCGTGCAGCAACTGCGCCAGGCCGAGCTGCTGCATCCCACGCCGGACCGCCGCGACTGGCGGCGCTGGCTGCAGCGCATGGGGCTGGAGGAGCAGGTCTCCCTCAAGGGTGGCCAGGTGTTCGACACCCTGGAGCTGGGAATCGTTGCTGCGGCCCGGGGCTACGGGGTGTCCATCGGCGACCTGGTGATGATCGCCGAGGATGCCACCAGCGGCCGCATCGGCCTGCCCTGGCCGGCGGCAGTGGCCAGCGGCGAGAGCTATTACCTGGTCTGGCCACGCGGTCGCCGGGACCAGGAGCGCCTGCAGCGGCTGCGTGACTTCCTCCTCGCCGAGGTAGCCGCCATGGACCTGCCGGCCGTGGAATTGCTGGACTGAGGTGACGGCGACACCAGGAAAAACAGGCCGTCGCGAAGCACGGCCGTCCTATACCGCAGTGGGGTACTCAAGTATTCTCGCCGCCCCGCGAAGGGGGCAGAGACCTCCTCGCGTATCGCCTTGCCCTATTTCCGGAGATTCCCCATGAACCAGCCCAGGTCACGCATTGCCTGGCAGCTCGCCGCCGCCCTCGCCCTGATCCTCGTGTTGCTGATCAGCGGCAGCACCCTCTTCGCCCTGCGCTCGCTGGACAAGGCCAACCTGGCCACCCGCGAGGAGCACCTGGCCAGCGAAGCCCGTCTGCTGGCCGACCAGCTCACCACCTTCCACGGCAGCCTGCGCGAGAGCACCCAGCGCCTGGCCAGCCTGTTCGAGCAGCGCTTCGCCCGGGGCCTCACCCTGCACAGCAGCGAGCGCCTACCGGTAGCGGCCCTGACCCCGCCGGCGCTGTACCTCAACGGCCAGGTGCTGAACAACGACTTCACCCTGGTGGACGAATTCCGCCAGCTCACCGCTGGCGTCGCCACGGTGTTCGTCCGCGATGGCGCCGACTTCGTGCGCATCACCACCTCGCTGAACAAGCAGGACGGCACCCGCGCCATCGGCACCGTGCTCGACCACGCCCACCCGGCCTACCAGCGCCTGCTGGCCGGGCAGAACTACGTGGGCCGGGCCCTGCTGTTCGAGCGCTACTACATGACCCAGTACACCCCGGTGCGCGACGACACCGGTGCGGTGATCGCCGTGCTCTTCGTCGGCTTCGACTACACCGACGCGCAGAACGCCCAGTTCAGGAACCTGGAGCGCTTCCGCATCGGCCGCACCGGCTCCCTGGCATTGCTGGACGAAACCGGCAAATGGCTGGTGGCCCCCGCCGGCGTGCGCCGCCCGGAAGCCATCGGCGATGCCCTCAAGAGCCTGCAGGCCAACCCCGGCAAGGGGCTGTTCTGGAGCGACGGCACCGAGGACTTCTTCAGCATCGCCGTGCCCTTCGCCGACGGGCCCTGGCAGGTGGTGGCGAGCATGCCCGAGGAGGAGATCGGCGAGGTCACCTGGCGGGTCGGCAGCCAGCTGGCCCTTGGCAGCCTGCTGGCGATGGTGCTGGCGGTGGCTGCGGTGATCGGCCTGCTGCGCCTGCGCCTCAAGCCCCTGGGCGACCTGGTGGACCAGGCCCGCGCCCTGGGCGCCGGCAACCTCGGGGTGCGCCTGGACGTGTCCAGCCGCGACGAGATCGGTGAGCTGGCCGGCAGCTTCAATCAGATGGGCGAAGCGCTGTCGACCATGGTGGCGCACATCCGCAGTTCCGCTCAGCAGGTGAGCAGCCGCTCCCAGGTGCTCTCGGGCCTGGCCAGCGGCGCCCACGAGGGCATGGAGCAGCAGTCCGGCGAGATCAGCAGCATGGCCGGCGCAGTGGAGGAGTTCAGCGCCACCTCGCTGAACATCGCCGACAACATGCGCGCCACCGAGCGCCTGGCCAGTGACAACGCCCAGCAGACGCGCATCGGTCAGGTGGCGATGGACGAGGCCTCGGCGGCGCTGGAGCAGATCGCCAACGCCCTCAACGGCACCGCCGAGGTGATCAACACCCTCGGCCAGCGCTCCCAGGAGATCGGCGGCATCGTCGGCGTCATCACCGCCATCGCCGACCAGACCAACCTGCTGGCGCTGAACGCCGCCATCGAGGCCGCCCGGGCCGGCGAACAGGGCCGTGGCTTCGCCGTGGTGGCCGACGAGGTGCGCAGCCTGGCCGGCCGCACCCGCGAGGCGACCACCGAGATCTCCAGCATGATCGGCAGCATCCAGCAGGAGACCGCCAGCGCCATCAGCACCATGGAGCACGGCAAGGTGCTGATGCAGGAGGGCCTGGCACGCAACGCCAAGGTGGCCGATGCGTTGGCACGGATCGCCCAGCAGAGTGCGGCCGCCGGTGAGCAGGTCACCGCCATCACCACCGCCACCCAGGAGCAGAGCCGCACCGCGACCCTGCTCAGCAGCAACCTGCAAAGCATCGCCCTGGCCAACAGTGAACAGCGTGAGGTGGTGGCGAACCTGGCGCAGACGGCCCGGGAGCTGGACCGTCTGGCCGAGGAACTGCACCAGGAAGTGAGTCGCTTCCGCTGACCCACCAGGGCCCGGTTGGACCGGGCCCCGCAACGGGGGGCTCAGCGCACCACGTGGAGGAAGTGCAGGTGCTTCTCGTACTGGTCGAGCAGGTCGCCGATCACTTCCTCCCGGCTCCAGCCCATCACGTCATAGTCCTGGCCGCCCTCGCGCAGGTACACCTCGGCGCGGAAGTACTTGCGGGCGTCGCCGTTCTCCTCACCCCCTTCGCGGGACACGAAGCGCGGCAGCAGCAGCGAGCGCGGGCGCACCTCGTAGCTGAAGTCCACCTCCTTGCCGTGGCCGACATTGAGCTTGCAGCGGCCGTCCTCGCCATTCAGCACCTCGATCGCGTAGCCCTGCTTGCGCAGCTCCTCGGCCACCTCCAGGCAGGCCGGGCGCACCACTTCGTCGATGAAGCGGGTGACATGGCTGCGTCGGGGGAACATGAGGATGTTGCGCAGCCGCCGCTGCCAGCCACCCAGTTGCTGCTGCGCCGGGCGCGAGAGGGCCAGCGCCTGGTAGCGGATGCCGCGCTTGGTGGCGTCCAGCCGAAGGGCCTTGAGCAGACCCCAGGTGGCGGCCAGCAACACCACCGAGAACGGTAGCGCGCTGGCAATGGTGGCGGTCTGCAGGGCCTTGAGGCCGTCGGCCAGCAGCAGCGCCATGGCCACCACGCCCATCAGGGTCGACCAGAACAGGCGCTGCCACAGCGGCGTCACCGGCTGCCCGCCCGAAGCCAGCATGTCCACCACCAGGGCACCGGAGTCCGCCGAGGTGACGAAGAACACCACCACCATCAGGATCGCCACCAGCGAAAGCACGGAGGAGAACGGGAACTGTTCGAGGAAGGCGAACAGCGCCAGGGAGCTGTCCTGCGCCACCGTTTCCACCAGGCTGTGCACGCCCTGCTGCAGCACCATGTGGATGGCGGTGTCGCCGAAAACGGTCATCCACAGCAGGGTGAAGCCGGCCGGTACGAACAGCACGCCGCAGACGAACTGGCGGATGGTGCGGCCCCGGGAGATGCGCGCGATGAACAGGCCGACGAAGGGCGACCAGGACAGCCACCAGCCCCAGTAGAGCAGGGTCCAGCCGCCGATCCAGTCGGTGGGTTCGTAGGCGTAGAGGTTGAAGGTCTTGCTGACGATCTCCGACAGGTAGCCACCGGTGTTCTGCACGAAGGCCTTGAGCAGGAACACGGTGGGGCCGAGCACCAGCACCAGGCCCAGCAGGATCACCGCGAGAATCAGGTTGAATTCGGAGAGGAGCTTGATGCCCCGGTCCAGCCCGCTGGCCACCGAGAGTGTGGCCAGGGCGCAGGTGGCGGCGATCAGGCCCAGTTGCACAGGGACCGTGACCGGCAGGCCGAACAGGTGGTTCAGGCCGCTGTTGATCTGCAGCACCCCGTAGCCCAGGGAGGTGGCGACGCCGAACACGGTGCCGAGAATGGCGAAGATGTCCACCGCGTGGCCGATGGGGCCGTAGATGCGATCACCGATCAGCGGGTAGAGCGCCGAGCGCAGGGTCAGCGGCAGGTCGTGGCGGAAGCAGAAGAAGGCCAGGATCAGCGCGACGATGGCGTAGATCGACCAGGCGTGCAGGCCCCAGTGGAAGAAGGTCAGCTTCATCGCCTCCTTCGCGGCGGCCACGGTGCTGGGGTCTCCCACCGGCGGATTGGCGTAGTGCATCAGCGGTTCGGCGACGCCGAAGAACATCAGCCCGATGCCCATGCCGGCGGAGAACAGCATGGCGAACCAGGTGCTGTTGCGGTAGGCGGGCTGGCTGTGGTCGGGCCCCAGTTTGATGTCGCCAAAGCGGCTGACGGCGAGGAAGACCACGGTGATGAGAATCAGCGCGACGGTCAGGACGTAGAACCAGCTGGCGTTGACGATGATCCAGTTCTGCAACTGACCGAACAGGTCCTGGGCCTGTTCACGGGCCAGGGTGCTGTAGAGCACCAGGGCGATGATGAGGGCGGCGGAGCCGAAGAATACGGGGGGATTGAGGGTGGATGGGGAAGAAGACGTACGTGCCTCCATTGAGCTAGCTCTCCTTTCGATCGGATGGCCGCCAAGGGCGGAAGGCGGCGAACACTAACACAATCGATAGTCGAGCTCTTTTGAAAGTTCCCCATCAATAGCTTTAAGCGGTGTCATGACTGGATCGCTGGCCGGTATTGCAGGGCCTCGGCCAGGTGCTGGCGCTGGATGTCGGGCGCGTCCGCCAGGTCGGCGAGGGTGCGAGCCACCTTGATCAGTCGGTGCGCGGCACGCAGGGACAACCCGAGGCGCTCGCAGGCCTGCTCCAGCCAGTGCTGGTCGTCGGGCGTCAGCGGACAGTGCTGGTGCAGCCGGGACAGGTCGAGGAAGGCATTGGCGCAACCCTGGCGAGCCAGTTGCCGACGGCGGGCCCGGCCTATTTCCTCGGCGGCGGTGGCGCTGTCCAGCCCGTCTCTGACAGGCGCGCCGAGGTGGGTGGCTTCGCGGGCGACCGTCAGGTGCAGGTCGATGCGGTCCAGCAGCGGGCCGGAGAGCCGGGCCCGGTAGCGCTGGATCTGCTCCGGCGTGCAGCGGCAGCGGTGGGTCTCGTCGCCCAGGTAGCCGCAGGGGCAGGGGTTCATCGCGGCCACCAACTGGAAGCGCGCCGGGAAACGTACCCGGTCGTTGGCCCGGGCGATGATGATCTCGCCGCTTTCCAGGGGCTCTCGGAGGACCTCCAGCACCTTGCGGTCGAACTCCGGTAGCTCGTCGAGGAACAGCACGCCCTGGTGCGCCAGGGTGATCTCGCCGGGTTTCGGACGACTGCCCCCACCCACCAGGGCCGGGCCGGACGCGCTGTGGTGAGGCTGCCTGAAGGGACGCTGGGGCCAGCACGCCAGCGGCGATTGGCTGGCCACCGAATGGATGGCGGCGACTTCCAGGGCCTCGTGCTCCTCCAGCGGTGGCAGCAGGCCGGGCAGGCGGCTGGCCAGCAGCGTCTTGCCGGTGCCGGGCGGGCCGGACAACAGCAGGTTGTGGGCTCCGGCGGCGGCCACCAGCAGCGCGCGTTTGGCCGCCAACTGGCCCTGGACGTCGGCGAGATCGGGGTAGGGCGCGGCCTGCAGCGGCAGGCCCTGGCTCTGGAAGGGGGCCAGCGGGGTCTGGCCGTTGAGGTGGGCGGCCAGCTCGAGCAGGTGGCCCACGGCGAACACGGTCAGGCCGCTGGCCAGGCTGGCCTCCTCGGCGTTCTCCCGGGGCACCACCAGCGCCCGTCCGGCAGCGCGAGCCGCCAGCGCGGCGGGCAACACGCCCTGCACCGGACGCAGGGCACCGGACAGGGCCAGTTCGCCGAGGCACTCCAGGTGTTCCAGGGCAGCAGCGGGCACCTGGCCGCTGGCCGCGAGAATGCCGAGGGCGACGGCCAGGTCGAAGCGTCCGCCTTCCTTGGGAAGATCGGCCGGTGCCAGGCTGAGGGTGATGCGCCGCAGGGGGAATTCGAAACCGCTGGTGAGCAGGGCACTGCGGACGCGGTCCTTGCTCTCCTTGACGGCGGTTTCCGGGAGGCCGACCAGGGCCAGGGACGGCAGGCCGTTGGCCAGGTGCGCCTCCACCGTGACGGCGGGGGCTTCCACGCCGACCTGGGCGCGGCTGTGGACGAGGGCCAGGGACATGGATCGCTCCTTGATCGGTCCGCCCGGCCGGAGTGGCTTACTCCGTGGGCGGCGGGTTCAGCTGGGCTTCCAGCTCCGCGACCTTCGCCTCCAGGGCTTCCAGGCGCGCGCGGGTACGGGCGAGCACCACCATCTGGCTGTCGAATTCCTCGCGGCTGACCAGGTCCAGCTTGCTGAAGGCGCTCTGCATCAGGGCCTTGAACTGGGCCTCGAATTCGGCGCGGGGCAGCGGGGTATCGCCGTTGAACAGGCGGGAGGTGTGGGAGCCGAGGGCATCGAGCAGGGCTTTGGGCGGCAGCATGGTGGGCATCCGTTGACAGGGCGGGCGGAGTTTACCACGGGGTCCCCGCCGAGTCGGGTGACAGGCCGACGCACGATTTCCGAGCAAGGGCTGAAGTGCGCGTGCACCTTTTCCGTGCATCGTTTTGGGGTAGTGCTGCCCGGTGCCACGGCCAAGGGCCACTATCTGCTTGAAAAACGGGGCTTTTGGGCGAACTGGCAAGCTTTCTGCTTTAGCGCTGGTGAAGGGTGCACCGATGCAGTACCGGTGCGTCAGGCGAGGCGGGGGAGTGTTTCGCCAGGAGCGGTTGGTTGGCGTCGAAGCGGGCCTGGCCAGGGCGGTTCGACGCGTTACAAAGCCAGGCACTGCGCTTAGACTTGAGCCGGGTTCGTTTTCCTGGGGCAAGTCCACCAAATACGGGAGAGAGTTTCATGAAGCTAGTCACTGCCATCATCAAGCCGTTCAAACTCGATGACGTGCGCGAGTCGCTGTCCGAGATCGGCGTGCAGGGCATCACCGTTACCGAGGTCAAGGGTTTCGGTCGCCAGAAAGGCCACACCGAGCTTTACCGTGGCGCCGAGTACGTCGTCGACTTCCTGCCCAAGGTGAAGATCGACGTCGCCATCGCCGATGACCAGCTCGACCGTGTCATCGAGGCCATCACCAAGGCGGCCAACACCGGGAAGATCGGTGACGGCAAGATCTTCGTCGTGAATCTGGAACAGGCCATCCGCATCCGTACCGGCGAAACCGGCACCGACGCGATCTAAGCCTCCGAACCCCAACGCCCCAGGAGAAAACCACATGACTCTGCGTAAAGCCGCAGGGCTAGGAGCCCTTTTGTCCCTCGTTACCCCCGGCCTGGCCATGGCCGCCGACGAGGTCGTGCTGAACAGTGGCGACACCGCATGGATGATCGTCGCCACGGCACTGGTGCTGTTCATGACCATTCCCGGCCTGGCGCTGTTCTACGGCGGCATGGTCCGCTCCAAGAACGTCCTCTCGGTGATGATGCAATGCTTCGCCATCACCGGCCTGATCAGCGTGCTCTGGGTCGTCTACGGCTACAGCCTGGCCTTCGACACCACCGGCATGGAGCAGGGCGTCGTCAACTTCAATTCCTTCATCGGCGGCCTGTCCAAGGCCTTCCTCAGCGGCCTGAACACCAGCAGCCTGGTGTACGCCGTGCCGGAAAGCGTGTTCATCACCTTCCAGATGACCTTCGCCATCATCACCCCGGCCCTGATCGTCGGTGCCTTCGCCGAGCGCATGAAGTTCTCCGCGATGCTGATCTTCATGGCCGTGTGGTTCACCCTGGTCTACGCGCCGATCGCCCACATGGTGTGGAGCGGCAACGGCGGCCTGATGTGGGACTGGGGCGTGCTGGACTTCGCCGGTGGCACCGTGGTGCACATCAACGCCGGAATCGCCGGCCTGGTGGCCTGCATCGTGCTGGGCAAGCGCAAGGGTTACCCGACCACCCCGATGGCCCCGCACAACCTGGGCTACACCCTGATCGGCGCGGCCATGCTGTGGGTGGGCTGGTTCGGTTTCAACGCCGGCTCCGCCGTGGCTGCCAACGGCACTGCGGGCATGGCCCTGCTGGTCACCCAGATCGCCACCGCGGCCGCTGCCCTGGGCTGGATGTTCGCCGAGTGGCTGACCCACGGTAAGCCGAGTGCCCTGGGCATCGCCTCCGGTGTGGTCGCCGGTCTGGTTGCCGTGACCCCGGCCGCTGGTACCGTCGGCCCCATGGGCGCCCTGGTGATCGGTCTGGCAGCCGGCGTGATCTGCTTCTTCAGCGCCACCAGCCTCAAGCGCAAGCTGGGCTACGACGACTCCCTGGACGCCTTCGGCGTGCATGGCATCGGCGGCATCGTCGGCGCCCTGCTGACCGGTGTGTTCGCAGCACCGGCCCTGGGTGGCTTCGGCACCGTCGAGAACATCGCGGCCCAGGTGTTCATCCAGTTCAAGGGCGTGGCCTTCACGGTCGTCTATACCGCTGTGGTCACCTTCGTGATCCTCAAGGTGCTGGACCTGGTGATGGGCCTGCGGGTCAACGAAGAGGAAGAGACCGTCGGCCTCGACCTGGCGCAGCACAACGAGCGCGGCTACAACCTCTAAGCCCGCCGGCCCCTCCGGGGCGTGCGAACCGCTGCCAAGGGCGCCGAAAGGCGCCCTTTGCTTTTTCAGAGGCCGCGCTAGAATGCGCGCCGAGCGAAATCCGAGGGAGTGGCGCCCATGTGGCACCAGACGCTGATCACCTTGAAGCCGCGTGCGCGAGGCTTCCACCTGGTCACCGACGAGCTGCTGGCCGGATTGCCGGAACTGGGTCGTTGCCGTATCGGTCTGTTGCACCTGCTGCTGCAACACACGTCGGCTTCACTGAGCGTCAATGAGAATGCCGACCCCTCCGTGAGGCGCGATTTCGAGCGGTTCTTCAACCGCCTCGTGCCCCAGGGCGAGGGTGGCTACGAACATGACTACGAAGGCCCGGACGACCTGCCGGCGCACTTCAAGTCGAGCCTGCTGGGCTGCCAGCTGACCTTGCCGGTGCGTGACGGGGCGCTCGCCCTGGGTACCTGGCAGGGGATCTACCTCGGCGAACACCGCGATCAGGGCGGTGCGCGCCGGGTGCTGGCGACCCTCTACGGCGAGGCATCGTGATTTTTTCCGGGCGCGTAGAAACCTGGCGCGACTGGGCTATAACTAACCTGCTCTTGCAAGACACGAGGTAGAAGAATGAGCGACGAAGAACTGGAACAAGACGAGCTCGAAGCGGGCGACGAGGACGAAGGCGAGGAGCTGGCTGCCGCCGAGGACAGTGGCGACGACAGCGATGACGGCGAATCCCCCGCCCCTGCCGGCAAGGGCAAGAAAGCCGCTGCCGTCGAGGTCGAGGAGCTGCCCAGCGTCGAAGCCAAGCAGAAGGAGCGCGATGCGCTGGCCCGTGCCATGGAGGAGTTCCTGGCCCGTGGCGGTAAGGTGCAGGAGGTGGAGCCCAACGTGGTCGCCGACCCGCCGAAGAAGCCGGACAGCAAGTACGGCAGCCGCCCCATCTGAGTGCGTCGCCTGGAAGAGCCCGCTTGATGCGGGCTTTTTCATGCCTGCGATTCGGGGTCAGGCACCCCGGTGCCAGCGCTCCAGCAGGGCGGGTAGCTGGTCCAGGGTACGGATCTGTGCATCGGGGTGGTCGTCGCCGTCCCAGGATTTGCCCTGGGGGTTGAACCACACCGCACGCATCCCGGCGTTGCGGGCGCCCTGGATGTCGTCGCTGGGGTGATCGCCGATGTGCACCGCCCGGGCGGCGGGGACGCCGGCTCGGCGCAGCGCTTCTTCGAAGGGGTGCGGGTCCGGCTTGCCGATGCCCAATTCCTCGGCGCAGAGGGCGAACTGGAAGTAGTCCGCCAGGCCCAGGCGGCGGACATCGGCGTTGCCATTGGTGATCACCGCCAGCCGGTAGTGGTTGGCCAGGCGCTCCAGGGTCGGGTGCACCTCGGGGAACAGGTCGATGCGGTGCCGCGCAGCCAGGAACACCTGGAAGCCGGCCTCCGCCAGCTCCGCGGCCTCGGCCTGTGGATAACCGGCCTCTTCCAGGGCATGGAAGAGGATGCGCCGGCGCAGCTCGCTCAGGCGGTGCCTGAGCCCAGGGGTGGCCTCCACCAGGCGGGCGCGGATCGCCCACAGGTGCTCGATCGGCACGGGCCCCAGGCGTGGTGCCTGGTTGCCCAGCCATTCGCGCAGGGCGGCTTCGGCGCCCTGCATCACCACCGAGACGTCCCACAGGGTGTCGTCCAGATCGAAGGTCACCAGTTGGATGCTCATTCCTCGTCCTTGGCTCCGTTGCGTCGTGCCCGGGGGTGGGCCTTGTCGTAGACCGCCGCCAGGTGCTGGAAGTCCAGGTGGGTGTAGATCTGCGTGGTGGAGATGTCGGCGTGGCCGAGCAGCTCCTGCACCGCCCGCAGGTCCTGGGAGGACTCCAGCATGTGGCTGGCGAAGGAATGCCGCAGCATGTGCGGATGGACGTGCTGGCCCAGCTCGCGCACCCCGGCCACCCGCACCCGTTCGCGCACGGCGCGGGGGCCGATGCGACGGCCTTGGCGAGTGACGAAGACGGCGCCGTCCACCGGGGACACGCTGGCGCGGTGGGGCAGCCAGCGCTCCAGTGCCTGGCGCGCCATGCGCCCGAGGGGCAGCTCGCGGATCTTGTTGCCCTTGCCGATCACCCGCACGCTGCCATCGGCCAGGTCCAGGCGGTCCAGGTCCAGGCCCACCAGTTCCGACAGGCGCAGGCCGGAGGAATAGAACAGCTCGAGGATGGCCTGGTCGCGGCGTGCCATGAATTCGTCTTCCACCGCGCCATCCAGCAACTGCTGGGTGCGGTCGGCATCCAGGGTGCGGGGCAGGCGTCGCTCGCCCTTGGGCGCACTGATGCCGCTGGCCGGGTCGTGACGGCAGCGGCCTTCGCGGATCAGGTAGCGGTACAGGCCGCGTACGGCGGAGAGCAGGCGGGCGAGGCTGCGGGCGGACTGCCCCTGCTGGTGCAGGCGCGCCACCATGCTGCGCAGCGGGCGGGGTTGCAGCGTGGTCCAGTCATCGAGGCCGAAGCCTTCGGCCAGGGCCACGACCTTTTCCAGGTCGCGCCGGTAGCCTTCCAGCGTGTGCGGAGAAACCTGACGCTCACTGCGCAGGTGGTCGAGGTAGCGCTCAAGATCGGCCTTCATCGGTCCTCCCGGCGCGCTGCGCTCAGCGCACCGAGCGCAGCGGGGGGGCGTGGCGCGGCAGCACCCGGGCCAGGACTTCGGCGATGTAGCTGAGGAACAGGGTGCCGAGGGAGCTCTTGTAGTGCTGTGGGTCCGGGCTGCCGATGGCCAGCAGGCCGTGCTGGCCCTGGTGGTTGAGGGAGACGACGGCGGCCGAGCCGACCTTGGCGCCCTCTTCCGCGCCGAACAGGAACTCCAGCTCATGGGCCCGCAGCACGCCGCAGATGGTCTTGCCCGCCACCAGCAGGCCGCCGATGGCCTGGTGTGCCTCGGCGCTGGAGACGCTGCGGCCTACCGGCAGGGTGCTGTCGCTGAACAGGATCAGGCTGACGAAGGGCACCTGGAACTCATGGCGCAGGCTGTCCTCGATGGCTCCGACCACTTCCTCCAGCGTATTGGCGTCCAGCAGGTCGAGCACCAGGCGGCGGGTCTTGTCGAACAGGCGGTCGTTGTCGCGGGCCACGTCCATCAGTTGGGACAGGCGGTGGCGCATCTCGATGTTGCGCTCGCGCAGCAGCTTCACCTGGCGCTCCACCAGCGAGACGGCCTCGCCAGGCTGGTGGGGGATGCGCAGTTCGGGGATCAGCTCCTCGTGGTCGACGAAGAACTCCGGGTGCTGGCGCAGGTAGGCCGCGACCGACTCGGAATCGAGGGCGCGGGGCGCGTCGGGGTGCTTCTCGCTCATGCTCTCGGCTCGTTCATAGGCGGACCTGGCCTTCGTACACGCGTACGGCCGGGCCGGTCATCATCACGGGCTGGCCGGGGCCGGCCCATTCGATGGTCAGCTTGCCGCCCGGCAGCTCCAGCTGCACGGGAGAGTCCATCCAGCCCTGGCGAATGGCCGCGACGGCCGCGGCACAAGCGCCGGTGCCGCAGGCACGGGTTTCCCCGGCGCCGCGCTCCCAGACCCGCAGGCGGGCCTGGTGGCGATCCTGGACCTGCAGGAAGCCGACGTTGACCCGCTGCGGGAAGCGCGGGTGGTGTTCGAGTTTCGGGCCCAGTTCGTGGACCGGAGCGCGGTACACATCCTCGACGCGCAGCACGGCATGGGGGTTGCCCATGGACACGGCGGCGAGCTGGACGGTCTGGCCGTCCACGTCGACCGGGTAGCTCAGGGCCTCGGCCTCGGCGACGAAGGGGATCTGCTGGGGCACGAGGCGCGGCGGCCCCATGTCGACCCGGACCTGGCCATCGGCGCGGACATCCAGCTCGATGATGCCGGCCTTGGTCTCGACGCGGATCTGCTTCTTCACGGTCAGGCGCTTGTCCAGCACGAAGCGGGCGAAGCAGCGGGCACCGTTGCCGCACTGCTCCACCTCGGAGCCGTCCGAGTTGAAGATGCGGTAGCGGAAATCCACGTCCGGGTTGGTGGGGGCCTCGACGATCAGCAACTGGTCGAAGCCGATGCCGGTGTGGCGGTCGCCCCACTGCTTGGCGTGCTTGGGCTGAATGTGCGCGTGCTGGCTGACCAGGTCGAGCACCATGAAGTCGTTGCCCAGGCCGTGCATCTTGGTGAAACGCAGCAGCATGGACTTACTCCGGAAGCAGGCTTTCGCCGGCGTAGAGTTCCTCGAGGGTTTCGCGGCGACGCACTTCGTAGGCCTGCTCCCCATCCACCATCACCTCGGCGGCACGGCCGCGGGTGTTGTAGTTGGAGCTCATGACGAAGCCGTAGGCACCGGCCGAGCGCACGGCCAGCAGGTCGCCCTCGGCCAGGGCCAGGTCGCGGTCCTTGGCGAGGAAGTCGCCGGTCTCGCAGATCGGGCCGACCAGGTCGTAACGCTGGGCCTCGCCGTCGCGCGGCTGCACCGGCACCACGTCCATCCAGGCCTGGTACAGGGCCGGACGGATCAGGTCGTTCATGGCCGCGTCGATCACGGCGAAGTTCTTGTGCTCGGTGTGCTTGAGGTATTCCACCTGGGTCAGCAGCACGCCGGCGTTGGCGACGATGTAGCGGCCCGGTTCGAACACCAGCGCCAGGTCACGCCCGGCAATACGCTCGCGCACGGCCTTGATGTAGTCGCCAGCAACGGGCGGCTGCTCGTCCTTGTAGCGCACGCCGAGGCCACCGCCGAGGTCCAGGTGGCGGATGTGCACGCCCTGGGTGGCGAGGCGGTCGACCAATGCCAGCAGGCGGTCGAGGGCGTCGAGGAAGGGCGGCAGGCTGGTCAGCTGGGAGCCGATGTGGCAGTCCACGCCGACCACGTCCAGGTTCGACAGCGAGGCGGCGCGCAGATAGACGGCCTCCGCCTGCTCGATGGCGATGCCGAACTTGTTTTCCTTCAGACCGGTGGAAATGTACGGGTGGGTGCCGGCGTCCACGTCGGGGTTCACCCGCAGGGAGATCGGCGCTTTCACGTCCATCTCGGCAGCGACCACCTGCAGGCGCTCCAGCTCGTCAACCGACTCGACGTTGAAGCAGTGCACGCCCACTTCCAGTGCGCGGCGCATGTCGTCGCGGCTCTTGCCGACGCCGGAGAAGACGATGCGGTCAGCCGAGCCACCAGCGGCCAGCACGCGCTCCAGTTCGCCGCTGGAGACGATGTCGAAGCCCGAGCCCAGGCGCGCCAGCAGGTTCAGCACCGCCAGGTTGGAGTTGGCCTTGACCGCGTAGCAGACCAGGTGCGGCACGCCCTGCAGGGCATCGGCATAGGAGCGGTACTGCGCCTCGATGTGCGCGCGGGAATAGACGTAGGTGGGGGTGCCGAAGCGCGATGCGATGGCGGACAAGGCCACGCCTTCCGCGAACAGCTCACCGTCGCGGTAAGTGAAAGCGTCCATCTAGACCCCTCAGTGCGCGTGTTCGGAGGAGGACTTGGTGTCGTCAGGCAGGTACAGCGGGCCTTTCTGGCCACAGCCGCCCAGCAGGCAGGCAACAGCGAGGAGCGCAACGATGGGGGTGAGCAGCCGCTTCATGGCGAGATCCTTGAACAATGCGTAATTGGGTCGGGAGTATACCGACCACCCATCGCCTTGCCTATGCGCCGAAACACCCGCCGGGCGGGCGCTGCGCCTAGCCAAACGGGCTTTCGCGCCACTAGGATGGGCGGCAAAAACGGAGGCCGAATGGACCCCTCTTCCCCCCTCGCCGGCTCGGTTTCGGTTGCCTACCTCCAGGGCCTCGTGGACCACGTGGCGCGCCACGGCATCGAGCCGGCGGCCTTCCTCGCCAGCATCCAGTTGGCTCCCTCCCTCCTCGCCCAGCGCGAGCAGCGCATCGCCGCCAGCGCCTATCTCGAACTCCTGGGCCAGGCCATGGCACGGCTGGACGATCCGCGCCTGGGGCTGCACCTGGGCGAGGCGGTGCGCCCCGGTTACTACGGCGTGCTCGGCTACCTGCTGATGAGCTGCCCGACTCTCTCCGACGCCCTCCACCGCCAGGCGCGCTATGCCGCCCTGGTGGGCAACCTCGGCCAGGTGGAACTGGATGACGAGCCTCCCCGTGCCGGCCAGGAGCCCCTGGTGCGGCTGGCCTGGGAGCCGGCGCTGCCGCAGTTGCGCGACCAGGTGGCGGAGGAGTCCCTGGCCGGTTGGGTCACCTTCGGGCGCTGGATCAGCGGGCTCGACATCCCGCCCACCGAAGTGCGCTTCCAGCACCCCGCACCTGCCGACGACGCCGAGCACCGGCGGGTGTTCCGCTGTCCGGTTCTGTTTGGCCAGCTCGACAACGCCCTGGTGTTTCCCCGCCGCCTGCTGGCCACGCCCCTGGGCCAGGCCGACTCACACGTCCGACAGATGCTCGACGCCTACGCCGACCGCCTGCTGGGCGAGTTGCGCCAGGGCCAGAGCGTGCTCGACCGGGCGCGCCTGGCGCTGGCCGGGCGCCTGGCCGAGGACGGCGCCGATCTGGAGCACCTGGCCGCCGATCTCGGCCTGAGCCCGCGCACCCTGCAGCGGCGCCTGCGTGACGCGGGCCTGACCTTCAGCCAATTGGTGGACGAGACGCGGCAGCAACTGGTGCTGCATTATCTGCGCGATCCGGCCCTGGAGCTGGCCGACATCGCCTTCCTGGTCGGCTTCAGCGAGGCCGGCTCCCTGGCGCGGGCCTTCCGCCGCTGGACCGGGCAGAGCCCAGGCGAGTACCGTCGCCACCTCGGGCGCTGAAAGGTCGCCCACGTTTCCATTTTTCCTGAGGTACATCCGATGAGTTTGAGCGAAGCGCGTTTCCACGATCTGGTCGACGAAGTCCAGGAGGCCGTCGAGGACCTCTTCGATGGCAGCGACCTGGACGTGGACCTGGAGAACAGCGCGGGCGTCCTCACCATCCGCTTCGAGAACGGCAGCCAGGTCATCCTCAGCCGCCAGGAGCCCCTGCGCCAGCTTTGGGTAGCAGCTCGTTCCGGCGGTTTCCACTTCGACTACGACGCGGAGTCGGAGCGCTGGATCTGCGACACCAGCGACGAGCCGCTGGGCGAGCTGCTCGCCCGCGTGACCCGTGAGCAGGCGGGCGAAGACCTTGAGTTCGACGAGCTCTGAACCGCCGCCCGAGCCCCGGCCCGCATCACCCTGCGTGCGCCGCTGCTGCCTGGACGACGCCGATATCTGCATCGGATGCGGGCGCAGCCTGAGTGAGATTCTGCAATGGGGTGAAGCCAGCGACGACCGTCGCCGGCAGATTCGCCGTGACGCCGCCCAGCGCCTCGCGGCGCGACGGCCATGACCGGATGGTCTTGCCAAGAGCCTCCGTGGTGACGTAGTGTCGGTCGGGCCGTCGCCATGGCGTACGGCCTGAACAGCATCTGGAAACCCCGCCTTCGGGCGGGGTTTTCGCTTTTTCGAGCCTAGGAACCGGAGTATCGGATTTGCCATGACCACTCAACCCTCGATCATCATCACCCGCCTCGACCTTCAGCGACTGGAGCGTCTGCTCGATGAACTGGAGGAGTTCGGCCCCGGCGCCGAGGCGCTGGAGCGGGAGCTCGCCCGCGCCCAGGTGGTGGGCCACGACGAGGTGCCGCCGGGCGTGGTGACCATGAATTCCCGCGTGCATTGCCGCGACGATGCCAGTGGCAAGGACTACCACCTGACCCTGGTTTACCCCCAGGACGCCGGTGGCGAAGGCAAGGTGTCGGTGTTGGCGCCGGTAGGTAGCGCACTGCTCGGCCTTTCCGTGGGTCAGGGCATCGACTGGCCGGTGCCCGGCGGCAAGACCCTCAAGCTGACGCTCCTGGCCGTGGAGTACCAGCCTGAGGCTGCGGGCGAATACGACCGTTGAGCCCTTGCGGGCCTGGAGTCAGGCCAGGCCCAGCGCCCGGTTCAATTCCCGCTCCAGCTCCGCCTTGTAGCGCAGGTAGTGCACCGTCTGCGCGTGCCCTTCGCCGAGGACCCGCGACAGGTCCAGGTCGGTGATGTAGCAGGGGTAGCGCTCGGCGGTGCTGCGCTGGGCGAGGATGTGGCGCGCCACGGCGGCGAACAGTTCGCCGCCGTATTCCAGCTCGGAAAACTCCCGGTGGTTGCAGTACAGCGTGACGAGCACGCGCTTCGTGTCCAGCGGCTCGACGATCGCCTGCACGTCGTAGAACGGGTGGCTCACTGGTGATTGCGGCGCGCCCCGGCGCTCTACCTGCTGCGCGCGCAAGGGCGGCGACGGCAGTACCTCGTAGTAAAGAACTTCCAGGCCGCTCTGTGGGGCCGGCCGATCCAGCGGCAGCAGCGCATTGCGCCGGTAGAGCACCGACTGCAGGAAGCGCTGCAGCGGTGTCAGCAGGCTTTGCGGATTGCGAAAAGGCAGGCGCTGGCGCCACACGGCATTGTGCTCGTCGAGCACAGTGAGTTCCGCCGTCTCGCCGTCCTGGCGGTAGAACACCTGGATGCAGCCTGGACGCCCCAACGGCAGGATCAGCGCCAGGTCCTCGTTCTCCAGGGCATAGCGATCCAGTTGCAGTGGGCTGTAGGCCGGCAGGTCCTCGCCCAGGTGTTCCAGCAGTGCCGGCAGGTCCGGCAGTGCGGTGTGGGCCACCTGGCCCGGCTGCAGTTCCAGCACGTGATACTGCTGCTGCACCTGCAGCAGGTAGCGGGTCACCTGGCCGTTGCCGAGCAGGGCGAGGGTGTCGAGGAACAGGTCCTCCACACGCTGGGCGATGGGTTGCGCGCGGTTGCGGCAGAAACAGCGCACCCGCAGGTCCGGCGGTGCGGCGGGGTCCACGCTGTTGAGGAATTCGCGCAGGCAGTCCAGCGGGGCGTAGGGCCCGTCGTAGCGGGTCACCAACAGCTCGTTCCAACTGTTCAGGGTCACCTGGTCGAGGGTCAGCACCAGGTTCTCCCGCGAGCCGGCGTAGCCAAGCGAGTCGGTGCGCTCGGTGGTCATGTGCAGGTTCATCTGGCTGTGCTGTTTCAGCGGGTCGATGCCCACGTTCACCAGCAGCAGCACCTGGCGCGGCACGCTCGGCCGCAGCAGCGCAGCTTCGTCCACCATCGGCAGCGGCAGCGGGAAGCCCTGCTGCAGGCTGCTGACCAGGTTGGACAGCTCGTACTCGGTGAGGTCGCTGTCGCCCGGGTGCAGGGACAGCCGCGTGGAGGCGTCGATCACCCCGTTGCGGTGACACCAGGCCAGCAGTTCCACCAGTTCACGGGCCCGCTTGATCGGGGCGAAGTCGCGCCATTCGAGGGCGTTGAGGCTGCCTGGGTAGAGCGCCCAGAGGGTCTCGCCTTCGCGCTCGGGGCTCGGGCTCTGGGCCAGGGTGAGGGTGTCCTCGGCCAGGTCCGGGGCGATGCCGGGGTTGATGAACTCCACCTTGCCCGCCTTGCGTTCGAAGGCGGCGTACAGGCGCCGACCGAGCACGCCCAGGTCGCGGCTGTTGAGCGAGCTGATGGCGTGCTGGGCGCGGGCGAATTCGGAGAGGAAGCGGTAGCTGTAGGTCAGCTCGTTGACCAGCGCCCGGCGCTCGGTGCCCACCTGGCGTACCTTCCATTGGCTGCGGCTGTCGAGCAGCACCAGTTGTCGGTCATCCCACTGCCACTCTCGGGTCAGGCGCTCGAACAGCAGGCGTTGCCAGCTCTTGGCACGGTTGCGTGGCGGGCGGCTGAGCTTCTTGTCGACCTTGAGGTAGAGGCAGCGGCGGATCAGCTCCAGGCGTTCGCGCTCGCCTCGGGCCAGCAGGTATTCCTCCAGCCGGCGGTAGACCACGATGTAGGGATCGAGCTCGTCCAGGTCCAGGTGGTTGGCGTACACCGCCTGCTTGAAGCGTAGCGACAGGCACTGCACCTTCGGGTGCTCGCTGGCGTAGACCTCGGTCAGCAGCAGCTTGAGCACCGACTTGTAGGGCGACTCGATGCCCTTGAACAGCTGCCACATGCCGGCGCCGACGAACTCGCCCACGGGGATGTGCGACAGGTGCCCCAGGTCCAGCACTTCCTCCGCACGGATGAAGCGGCGCGACAGCAGCTTGGCGGTGTAGTCGGCATAGCGACCCTCCTCGTACACCGGCACCAGCCACCATAGCGGCGTGCGCCCGCCGAGCCAGATGGCGGTGCGGTAGAACTCGTCCAGCAGCAGGTAATGCTGGGTGGTGCCGCAGTCGTCGGAGGTGAGGTGGGTCTCGCGGTCGCCCACCACGAAGCGGCGAGGGTCGATCAGGAAGAAATGCGCCTCGGCGCCCAAAGTCGCGGCCCAGGCTTCCAGCAGGTCGCACTTGCGGCGCAGCTCGGCGATGGCCGGAGCCGGTAGCTCCGGGTCGTGGCAGACCCACAGGTCCATGTCGCTTTGCTCGGCCTGGGCCACGGTGCCCAGGCTGCCCATCAGGAACAGGCCCTGGATCGGTGTCGGCGCCGAACCGCGCCGGGCCCTGTAGGCGAACGAGCGGGTCAGGCGCTGGGCTTCGGCGAGCACGTCGTCGTCCGGCTCATAGCCGCAGACCCCGGCGGGGGTCTGCCCCGAGACGTATCCCGGCAGCAGCGGGTGGTTGACGTGGAACAGCAAGGGCAGAAGACGCAGCACCATCTGCTGGCGACTGGAGAGGCCGAGCAGCGTGCGTTCGAGCCGGCCGGCATTGACTTTCAGGAAGCGCGCGCGCAGCTGGGTCAGGACCTTGCGGTCGATGCCGTCGTCGATGTCGGGGCGGATTTCCTGGGTGCGGGTCATCGAAGCGTCTGCCGGAAGAATGCGCACAGCCTACCAGCCGGCGATGCCGGCGGGCAGGGGCGTTGCGGGGCGAGACGTCGCGGGATCAGTTCGAAAGAGCGGGTGCGGTCGTGAGGATGGTCAACAGGCCTTGTGCGTGTTCGGCTGCGTCCAGGCCCAGGCTCGTGAGGTAGCCACCGTCGGGCTGGGTCAGCAGGCCCTTGTGGTGCAGGCGCAGGGAGGCTGCGATCAGGCTGGGGGCAGCATTGTTGTGGACCTTGAGGCCTTCCTGGGTGTTGTCCAGGTTGAACAGGGTCAGCAGTTCCAGTTCGGCGATCAATTCGGGTGTGTACGACGTCATGTGGGGCTCCTGGTCGTCCTGTGCCGGCCTTCGGACGGGCCGGCTCCCGCAGAGTGTAGTTGCGGATTCAGTCGCCTACTCCCCACTGCGACAGAATCGCGCGGTAGCGGCCGTTGCCCTGGATGATGGCCATGCCCTCGTCGAACCGCTGCAGCAGGGCCCGCGCGCCTGGATGCTGGCGCGAGAAGGACAGGTAGAGCTCAGGCTGGTGCAGGGTGGCGACGGCGGTGAAAAGCCCGCGCAGCTCGGGGTTATCGCTCATCAGGGCCTCAGTGGTGCTGCGGTAGGCGGCCACGTAGTCGACCCGATCGTGCTGCAGCATCAGGAAGCCGTTGATGTCCTTGCGTACCGCCACGCGCACCACATCGGCCAGGCTGTCGAAGGTTTCACCGTATTCGTAACCCACGGTCACGGCGACCCGCCGGCCGGCGAGCTGGCCGAGGTCGCTCACCGGCGTGGCACGGTAGGTGGGGGCCCAGAGCAGGATGTCGTCGCGGAACAGGGGATGCCGGGGCAGCAGGTAGTCACGTTCTATCTGGGGGTTGGGCGCAGTGTTGAAGCATCCCGCCAGGCGCCCGGACTGCGTCAGCTGCATGCATCGCGCGTAGGGATAGGGCACCAGTTCCACGTCCTCGCCCACGGCAGCGAATGCGGCTCGGACTATGTCGGCCGACATGCCTTGAATGCGCCCGTCCCGCCAGGCGGTGTAGGGATACCAGTCGTCCTCGGCGCCCACTTGCAGCGGCTCCGCTTTCGTCGTGTGGCTGCCAACCATCACCAACAGGAGCAGGCCCAGGCGGAGAAGGCCCCGGAGCGGGCGCGTCGAACGCTTGGCCATGCTGGGCTCCTGTCGGGAATGAGTGCGCGATGCTAGCGGCGGGAGCCCGCGCAAGCCGTGGCGCGGATCAATCCTGCGCGTCTTCCGGCAGCTCCGGCAGGGCGCGCAGTGCGTTTTCATACCAGTCCATGTCGAAGGGCTGGTCGGCCTCCAGGCGCTGGATGGCGCAGGCCAGCACCAGGGCCATCATCTGCAGGCACTCCTCGCGCTCGTAGCCCACCAGGGTCAGCTTGTTGAAGGTGGCCTTTGCCGCAGCGGGCTCGCCGTTCTCGATCTGGGTCTCGACGGCCTGGATCAGGGTTTCCTCGGCGAAGGCTTCTTCGCTGTCGTCGTATTCGCTCATGGCGGGTTCCTATTCGGTTCGGATGCGCAGTGTGCCACGGCGGCTGGCTGGTCGCCGCCGTCCATTCACCGGATCGATGCAACTGGCAGGCCACCGGTGCCGCGGCTATAACTGGCCGCTCCACGCACTGGCCCAGGAGGCCCCATGCTCAAGCTCCACGGATTCTGCGTCAGCAACTACTACAACATGGTCAAGCTGGCCCTGCTGGAGAAAGGCCTGCCCTTCGAGGAGGTGAAGGTCCATGCCAGCCAGGAGCCCGCCTTCCTCGCCTACAGCCCGCGCGGCAAGGTGCCGGTACTGGAGACGGAGTACGGCTTCATCAACGAGACCAGTGCCATCCTCGATTACCTCGAGGAACGCTTCCCCGAGCCTGCGCTGCTGCCCGCCGAGCTGCAGGCCCGCGCGGTGGTTCGTGCTCTGGCTCGGGAGATCGAACTGTACATTGAGCTGCCGGCGCGCACCTGCTACCCGCAGGCATTCTTCGGCATGGCGGTGCCCGAGGCGATCCGCGAGAAGGCTCGTGCCGAGCTGATCGCGGGTTTCGCCGCGTTGGGCCGGCACGGGCGCTTTGCGCCCTATGTGGCCGGCGAGATATTCACCGTTGCTGACCTGTACTTCCTCTATAGCGTCGACCTTGCCTGCGAAGTGGGTCGCAAGGTGCTGGAGATCGACTTCCTCGCCGAGCTGCCGGCCGCTTGCGCGCTGCTCCAGCAGTTGGGGCAGAACCCCCACGTCCGGCGTATTGCCGAGGACAAGGCGCAGGACATGCCGGCGTTCCTGGCGATGATCAAGGCGCGGACCCAGGGGTAACAAAGCCGGGCAGCCTGCCGAGGAGCGTGTGCAGGTCTGCCCTTGACCTGATGCGGATGTAATGAATACCGGCGTTGGCGGGATCCTGCTGCTCGGCAATGACCCGCTCCCGATAAAGGCCATGGCGTGTCCAGGACCACAGGATGATGGAGCGACTCGGGTCCAGGGAAATCACGTTGCGCAACCGTTCCCGGTTGCCGTTCCAAAGTGTCTTGCGTGTCAGCAAGCGGCCCAGGGTGCGGGTGACGATCTGATACATCACCAGCGTCCGCGGCAAGTCGAGCCAGATCACCGTCTCGGCACGCGCAAGTATCAACGGCCGGGTGGCCGAGTAGCTGCCTTCCACTACCCAGCGTGGCTCGGCTAACGCCTGTGTGACTCGCTCGCGGAACTCATCGCGTGGCAGTGGCTGCCAGCCAGGTTGGTGGAATATGGCGTCCTGCTCGATATGCGGCAGCCCCAGACGCTGGCTGAGCAGCTTTGCCAGGTAAGTTTTGCCTGCGCCTGAGCCGCCGACGATGGAGATGCGCTGGCCGAACGAGCCCGGCCAGTTGGAGGGTGTTGCGGATTGCATGAGGCGTCCTTGCCGTCTTGGTTGTATCTCAGCGGCTGGCCAGCAGCTGGCGGCCACGGGCAACGGCGGCGCGGACCTGGTTCGGGGCGGTGCCGCCGATGTGGTCGCGGGCGTTGACCGAGCCTTCCAGGGTCAGCACGGCGAACACGTCATCGCCGATCTGGTCGCTGAAGCGGCGCAGTTCGTCGAGGCTCATTTCGGCCAGGTCCTTGCCGGACTCGACGCCGTACTTCACGGCATGGCCGACGATCTCATGGCAGTCGCGGAAGGGCAGGCCCTTGCGCACCAGGTAGTCGGCCAGGTCGGTGGCGGTGGAGAAGCCGCGACGGGCCGCTTCGCGCATGATCTCCCGCTTGGGCTTGATGGCCGGGACCATGTCGGCGAAGGCGCGGAGTGAGTCGCGCAGGGTGTCGGCAGCGTCGAACAGCGGCTCCTTGTCCTCCTGGTTGTCCTTGTTGTAGGCCAGCGGTTGGCCCTTCATCAGGGTCAGCAGGCCGGTCAGGTGGCCGAACACGCGACCGGACTTGCCGCGCACCAGTTCGGGCACGTCGGGGTTCTTCTTCTGCGGCATGATCGAGGAGCCGGTGCAGAAGCGGTCAGGCAGGTCGATGAACTGGAACTGGGCGCTGGTCCAGAGCACCAGCTCTTCGGAGAAGCGCGACAGGTGCATCATCGCCAGGGAGGCGGCGGCGCAGAATTCGATGGCGAAGTCACGGTCGGAGACGCCGTCCAGGGAGTTGCCGGAGATGGCCTCGAAGCCCAGCAGGCGGCAGGTGACTTCGCGCTGGATCGGGTAGGTGGTGCCGGCCAGGGCAGCGCTGCCCAGGGGCATGCGGTTGACCCGCTTGCGGCAGTCCACCAGGCGCTCATGGTCGCGGCTGAGCATCTCGAACCAGGCCAGCAGGTGATGGCCGAAGGTGACCGGCTGGGCAGTCTGCAGGTGGGTGAAGCCGGGCATGATGGTGTCCGCCTCGGCTTCCGCCAGGCCCAGCAGGCCCTCTTGCAGGCGGGTCAGCTCGGCGAGGATCAGGTCGATCTCGTCACGCAGCCACAGGCGGATGTCGGTGGCCACCTGGTCGTTGCGCGAGCGGCCGGTGTGCAGCTTTTTGCCGGTGATGCCGATGCGGTCGGTCAGCCGGGCCTCGATGTTCATGTGCACGTCTTCCAGGTCGACGCGCCACTCGAAGGTGCCGGCTTCGATCTCGGCCTGGATGTCCTTCAGCCCCTGCTCGATGGCATCGCGCTCTTCGACGGTCAGCACGCCGGCCTCGGCCAGCATGGTGGCGTGGGCGATGGAGCCCATGATGTCGTGGCGGTAGAGGCGCTTGTCGAAGTCGACGGAGGCGGTGAAGCGGGCGACGAAGGCGTCGACGGGCTCGCTGAAGCGGCCGCCCCAGGACTGGTTGGTCTTGTCGGTGCTCATGACTGGGCTCGATAGCTGGCAGTGGAGGAAGGCCGAGGGCCGTGATGGGGGCCGATGATAGCAGCCTCGTCGGCAAAACCGGTGTGCCCTGTTGGCGCGGCTGACCGGCCGGGGAGTGTCGGGTGCTTCACAGATTTGCAGTCGTGTCGGCGTTTCGGTGATCGATTTCGCCCGGCGAGTGCGTGCCGGCTTGCTGGCCATGCGCCGCCCGGTAACACTGCCCGGATGCCACGATCCCCTGCCCAGGGCCGCACAGCCGCCCCCGATGACGACTTCTTCCTGCCGGAGCTCTGCCAGCCGGAGGCCCTGCTCGGCCTGGTGCTGCTGGCGGAGCTGCTGGTACTGGTGCTGGTGCTCGCCGAACCGCTGGTGCCGGACTTCAACTGGATCCGCCTGGCGCTGACCTCGTTGTTCGTGCAGTGGATCGTCCTGCTGTCAGCGGCCCTGCTGTGCCGCCTGCGGCCATTTCTCGCCCGGCTGAGCCCGGCCACCGCCGGAGTCGCCTGCTCGTTCCTCGTGGTGGGGCTGACCCTGGCCTGCACCGCCGTGGCGGACTACTACGAACTCGGCGGGCCGCTGCCAAGAGCCGGGGAAGTGAATCTCTACCTGCGCCACGGGCTCATCAGCCTGATCATGTCGACCCTGGTGCTGCGCTACTTCTACCTGCAGAGCCAGTGGCGGCGTCAGCAGCAGGCCGAGCTGAAGGCGCGCATCGAATCCCTGCAGGCGCGCATCCGCCCGCACTTCCTCTTCAACAGCCTCAACAGCATCGCCAGCCTGGTCGCCACCGACCCGGTGAAGGCGGAGCAGGCCGTGCTGGACCTCTCCGATCTGTTCCGAGCCAGCCTGGCCAAGCCCGGCACCCTGGTGCGCTGGAGCGATGAGCTGGAACTGGCCAGGCGCTATCTCTCGATCGAGCAATATCGTCTCGGAGAACGGCTACAGTTGGAGTGGCAGGTTGACGATGTGCCTGATGATTTGCCGATTCCGCAACTCACACTGCAGCCGCTGCTGGAAAATGCCCTGATCTATGGCATCCAGCCGCGGATCGAGGGTGGGCTGGTGCGGGTCGAAGCCGAGTACCAGGATGGGGTGTTCCTGCTCCGCGTGAGCAATCCCTTCGATGAAGGGGCGGAAACCCGGCCTTCGCGCGGAACCCATCAGGCACTGACCAACATTGATGCCCGACTCACGGCACTTTTCGGCCCCGGAGCCAGTCTCAGCGTGGAGCGCCGTGACGGTCGCCACTTCACCTGTCTACGCTATCCTTGTGCGAGACTCACGCAGGAAGCCCGAGCAATATGAATGTCCTGATCGTCGATGACGAACCACTTGCCCGAGAGCGCCTCAGCCGCCTGGTCGGAGAGCTCGATGGCTACCGAGTCCTGGAGCCCGCCGCCACCAATGGCGAGGAGGCTCTCACCCTGATCGACAGCCTGAAGCCGGATGTCGTGTTGCTCGACATCCGCATGCCCGGGCTGGATGGCCTGCAGGTCGCTGGCCGACTTTGCGAGAGGGAGGCACCCCCGGCCGTGATCTTCTGCACCGCCCATGACGAGTTCGCCCTGGATGCCTTCCAGGTCAGCGCCGTGGGCTACCTGGTCAAGCCCGTCCGGCCCGAGGCCCTGGCCGATGCACTGAAGAAGGCCGAGCGACCCAATCGGGTGCAGCTGGCTGCCCTCACCCGCCCGGCTGCGGAAAGCGGCGTGGGTCCGCGCTCCCACATCAGCGCGCGGACCCGCAAGGGCATCGAGCTGATTCCCCTGGACCAGGTGATCTACTTCATTGCCGACCACAAGTACGTGACCCTGCGCCACGAGCAGGGCGAGGTGCTGCTGGACGAGCCGCTCAAGGCCCTGGAGGACGAGTTCGGCGATCGCTTCGTGCGCATCCACCGCAACGCCCTGGTGGCCCGCGAGCGCATCGAGCGGCTTCAGCGCACCCCGCTCGGGCACTTCCAGCTCTACCTCAGGGGGCTCAATGGCGATGCGCTCACCGTCAGCCGCCGCCATGTGGCCGGCGTGCGCAAGCTGATGCACAACCTCTGACCGACCGCTGCCGGCGCGCGAGCCTTGCCTCGCGCGCCGGTCGTGCGTGGCCTGTTATCATGCCGGGCAGTCTCGCTTCCGGAATTCCTACATGCCCCGCGAAATCCGCATTGCCACCCGCAAGAGTGCCCTGGCCCTGTGGCAGGCCGAATACGTCAAGTCCGCCCTGGAACAGGCCCATCCCGGCCTGCGCGTCAGCCTGGTGCCCATGGTCAGCCGGGGCGACAAGCTGCTTGACGCGCCGCTGGCGAAGATCGGCGGCAAGGGCCTGTTCGTGAAGGAACTGGAAACCGCCCTGCTGGAGAACGAGGCCGACATTGCCGTGCACTCCATGAAGGACGTGCCGATGGACTTCCCCGAGGGCCTGGGCCTGTACTGCATCTGCGAGCGCGAAGACCCACGCGACGCCTTCGTCTCCAACCGTTTCGACAGCCTCGATGCCTTGCCTGCTGGCAGCATCGTCGGCACCTCCAGCCTGCGCCGCCAGGCCCAGTTGCTGGCCCGCCGCCCGGACCTGCGCATCCACTTCCTGCGTGGCAACGTCAACACCCGTCTGGCCAAGCTGGATGCCGGCGAGTACGACGCCATCATCCTTGCCGCCGCCGGCCTGATCCGTCTGGGCTTCGAGGACCGCATCCGTTCCTCCATCAGCGTTGAGGACAGCCTGCCTGCGGGTGGCCAGGGCGCCGTGGGCATCGAGTGCCGCACCGCCGATGCCGAAGTGCATGCCCTGCTCGCCCCGTTGCACCACCGTGACACCGCCGTGCGGGTGAACGCCGAGCGCGCCCTCAACAAGCGCCTCAATGGCGGTTGCCAGGTGCCCATCGCCTGCTACGCCGTGCTCGAGGGTGACCAGCTCTGGCTGCGCGGCCTGGTGGGCCAGCCGGATGGCGGTCAACTGCTGCGTGCCGAGTCCCGTGCGCCGGCAAACGAGGCCGAGCAACTGGGCGTGCGCGTGGCCGAAGACCTGCTCGGCCAGGGCGCGGAAACCATCCTCAAGGCGGTCTATGGCGAGGCAGGCCATCCGTGACAGGCTGGCGCCTGCTGATCACTCGTCCTCGTGACGACAGTGAGGCCCTGGCCGCCCTGCTGGCCGATCGGGGCGTGCACAGCGCCTGCCTCCCGCTGCTGGAGATCGAGCCGCTGGACGAAGCCCCCGGGCAAAGCCAGTCCCTCCTCGAGCTCGACCGTTACAACGCCATCGTCGTGGTCAGCAAGCCGGCCGCGCGCCTCGGACTGGCCCGTATGGACCGCCATTGGCCGCAGCCGCCCTCCGGTCCGGTGTGGTTCAGCGTCGGTGCTGGCACCGGCCAGGTGCTGGCCGAGCGTGGGCTCTACGTGCACTGGCCGACCGAAGGCGATGACAGCGAAGCCCTGTTGGCCTTGCCGCGTTTCACCGAAGTCTTCGCCGGCCCTGCGCCCCGTGTGTTGATCATGCGTGGCGAGGGTGGCCGAGAATTCCTGGGCGAGCGTTTGCGCGGCCAAGGCGCCTCGGTGGACTATCTGGAACTCTACCGCCGCCGTTTGCCGGCCTACCCGGAAGGCGCCCTGCCGCGCCTCATCCAGGCGGAACGCCTGAACGGCCTGGTGGTCAGCAGTGGACAGGGCCTCCAGCACTTGCTGGAGCTGGCGGCCGACGCCTGGCCGCGCCTGGCCCGTCTACCCTTGTTCGTTCCCAGCCCCCGAGTGGCCCAGTCGGCCCGGGACGCCGGGGCGCTTGATGTTGTGGATTGCCGCGGTGCCAGCGCCGCGGCTCTTTTGGCGGCACTGGAGAACCAACCAGCCCCGGCCCCCTGATGCAAAGGATGGATACGTGAGCGAAGCAGACCTGGTGAAACCCGAGCAGCAATCCCCGGCTTCCGAGGCCGTAGTGCCCCCCACCGGCAAGCCCGCCACGCGAGGCAACGGCCTTGCCCTTCTCGCCCTGCTCATCGGCGCCGCCGGTGCAGGTGTCGGCGGCTGGAGCCTCTGGCAACTGCACACCATCGAGGCCCGTGGCCAGCAGCAGCAAAGCCTGGTGCAGGACGCCCAGGGGCGCGCCCAGAGCCTGGAACAGAGCGACAAGCGCCTGGCCGAGCGCATCGACCGCCTGCCGACCCCCGAGGAACTGGATGAGCGTCGTCGCCTGCTGGCGAGCCTGCAGAATGACCAGCAACGCTTGAGTCAGCGCGTGGAAAGCGTCCTCGGCGCCAGCCGCAAGGACTGGCGCCTGGCCGAGGCCGAGCACCTGCTGCGCCTGGCCAGCCTGCGTCTCTCTGCCCTGCAGGACATCACCAGCGCCAAGGCCCTGGTGGAAGCCGCCGACGACATCCTCCGCGAGCAGGACGACCCGGCCGCCTTCGGCGCCCGCGAGCAGCTTTCCCGCAGCCTCGAAGCCCTGCGCACCACCCCGCAGCCGGACCGCACCGGCCTGTTCCTCCAGCTTGGCGCCCTGCGTGAGCAGGCGGCCAGCCTGCAGCCCTTGGCCCCGGCCTTCGAGGACAAGGGCGGCGTGCTGCGCAACATGGCCGCCGAAGGCGACGGCGGCAGCTGGTGGGGCGAATGGCTGGAGAAGCTCTCCCACTACTTCCGCATCCAGTTCGACGCCGACCAGAACATCAAGCCGCTGCTCAGCGGCCAGGGCCTGTCCCAGGTCCGCCTCGCCCTCTCCCTGGCCCTTGAGCAGACCCAGTGGGCCGCACTGCACGGTCAGACCCAGGTCTACCAGCAGTCGCTGAAACAGGCGCGGGATGTGCTGGACACCCAGTTCAACGACGAAAACCCCGAGAGCCGTGCCCTCATGGCGCGTCTTGGCGAGCTCGCCGAGCAGCCGGTCGAAGTGCACACGCCGGACCTGGCCCCGGCTCTGGAAGCCGTCCAGGCCTACCTTGCCCGTGGCCAGCGTATCGCCGAGCCCAAGGCCCCGGCACGGGCTGAGCCGGCCGCCAGCCAGGACCTTGAAGACACGCCGGCAGCGGAGGGCCAGGGCCAATGAGACGCATCGTCCTGATCCTCCTGCTGGTGGCCGCTGCGGTCGCCCTGGTGGGCGTCGCCGTGGTCCAGCACCCCGGCTACGTGCTGTTCGCCTACAAGGGCTTCCGCTACGAATCCAGCCTCTGGGCCTTCCTCGCCCTGGTGGCCGTGCTCGTCCTGCTGGTGTGGGGCGTGCGTCTGGTGCTGAGCCTGATCTTCGTCTCCGGCGGGGTGATCAACCCCTGGTCGCGACGCAATGCCCGGCGCCGTGTGCGCCTGGCCTCGGAGCAGGGCCTGCTCGACCTGGCCGAAGGCCGCTGGGCACGGGCGCTGCGCCACCTGCGCCGTGCCGCCGAGGCGGACCCGCAGCCGCTGATGTTCTACCTGGGCGCAGCCCGCGCGGCCAACCGCATCGGTCAGTACGAAGAGAGCGACCAACTGCTGGAGCGTGCTCTGGAGCGCCAGCCCCAGGCCGAGCTGGCCATCGCCCTGGCCCATGCCGAGCTGCAGCAGGAGCGTGGTGACCTGAACGGCGCGCTCGACACCCTCAAGGCCATGCACGAGCACCACCCCAAGCACCATCAGGTGCTGCGTCAGTTGGTCCAGTTGCAGCGCCAGCGTGGAGACATGGCGGCCCTGGTCGGTCTGGTTCCGGAGCTGCGCAAGAACAAGGCCTTGCCGGAATCGGAGATCGCCCAGCTGGAGCTGAGTGCCTGGAGCGAGCGCCTGGTGCATGCCGGGCAGGCCGGCTTGAACGAGGGCGAGAACGCCCTCAACCCCCTGATCCAGGCCTGGCAGCACCTGTCTGCCGCCCAGCGTGCCGAGCCGCGCCTGGTGCTGGCCTTTGCCGAGCAGTTGCGCCACCTGGGCGCCGAGCCCGAAGCTGAGGAAGCCGTGCGCATCGCCCTCAAGCGCGGCTACGACCGCGAGCTGGTGCGCTTCTACGGCCGCCTGCGCGGGGCTGACCCGGCGCGCCAGTTGCAGACTGCCGAAGGCTTACTCAAGGAGCAGCCGGGTGATCCGGTGCTGTTTCTCACCCTGGGCCGCCTGAGCCTGCAGAGCAGCCTGTGGGGCAAGGCCCGTGACTACTTCGAGACGGGCCTCAGCTTCGGCCGCGAGCCTGAGCTGTGTGGTGAGCTGGCACGGCTGCTGGCACACATGGGCGAGCTGGAGCGAAGCAACCAGTTGTTCCAGGAGGGGCTGGCGGAACGCCTGCCCCGCCTGCCGCAACCCGTCGATCAGCGCGCCTGATCGGCGCTGTAGCGAATGCGGTAGATCACCCCGGCCTGGTCGTCGCTCACCAGCAGCGACCCGTCCGGGGCCACCAGCACATCGGCAGGCCGGCCCCAGACCCGTTGTCCCTGCAGCCAGCCTTCGGCGAACACGCTCTGGCGTTTCAGGCTGCCATCCCCGTTCAGTTCCACGCGCTTGATGCGGTAGCCGATCTTCTGGCTGCGGTTCCATGAGCCGTGCTCGGCAATGAACAGGTTGTCGCGATACTCCGACGGGAACTGCGTGCCGGTGTAGAAACGCAGGCCCAGCGGGGCCACGTGGGGGCCGAGCTTGGCGACTGGCGGCACGAATTCGCTGCAGGCACGCCCGCCGAATTGCGGGTCGGCCACCGTACCGGCGTGGCAGTAGGGGAAGCCGAAATGCGGGTTGGTGGTGCTGATCCGGTTGAGTTCGCAGTCCGGCACGTCGTCACCCATCAGGTCGCGGCCGTTGTCGCTGAACCACAGTTCCCCGGTCCCAGGGTGCCAGTCGAAGCCGACGCTGTTGCGGATGCCCCGGGCCACCAGTTCCAGCCCGCTGCCGTCGGGGTTCATGCGGTGCAGGGCGGCGTACAGGGCCGGGTCGCGCTCGCAGACGTTGCAGGGTGCGCCCACCGGCACGTACAGCTTGCCGTCGGGGCCGAAGGCGATGAACTTCCAGCCGTGGTGAGTCTCCGTGGGGAAGTCGGGGCCGACCTGTTCGGGACGGGGTGGCGCGTCCAGCCGCGACTCGATGTCGCGCAGGCGGAGGATGCGGCTGACCGCCGACACATAAAGGTCACCCTGGTGGAAGGCGACACCCACGGGCATCTGTAGGCCCTTGGCGATGATGCGTGCGTGACCGTTTGCCGGGTCCACTGCATAGACGTTGCCGGCGGCGTTGCTGCCGACGAACAGAGTGCCGTCCGCGCCCCAGGTCATTTCCCGGGCGTTGGGCACCTGGTCGCTGAGCACCTCGATGCGAAAACCCGGCGGCAGACGGATCTGCTCCAGGGGCAGCCGGGCCTCGGCCAGCAGCGGGGCGAGTAGCAGGAGCGGGATCAACCGACGCATGGCGTGCTTCTCCGGATGGGTACCCGGTGCAGACTAGTCCGTCGTCTTGAAAGGCCAAGGCCCTTCCTCTACCGTAACGGCCTTTCATTTCCCTGGGAGCCGCCATGAGCCTGGCCAGCCCGCGTCCGCTTTTCTTCGCCGCCTTCCTCGCCTGCGTCGCCGTGATGGCTGGCGCTCTCTATCTGGAGCACTTCGAAGGGCTGGCGCCGTGCCCGTTGTGCGTCGTCCAGCGCATCTTCATCATCCTGTTCGGCATCGCCTGCCTGGCGGCGGCGTTGCACAACCCGCAGGTCAAGGGCCGTCGCGTCTATTCGGTGCTGGCGCTGCTGTTCGCCGCCGGTGGTGCCGCCACCGCCGGGCGCCAGGTTTGGCTGCAGGGCGTTCCGGCCGACCAGTTGCCGGCTTGTCTGCCGAGCCTGGAGTTCATGATGGAGGCGCTGCCGTTCCAGGAGATCGTCAAGCTGATGCTCCACGGCACCGCCGATTGCGCCGAAGTCACCTGGACGCTGTTCGGCATGAGCATCCCCGAGTGGAGTCTGCTGGCCTTCGCCGGTTGCATCCTCTTCTCGCTGTACCAGCTATTGCGCCGCGCTTGAGTCCATTCCCCCGCCCTGTCTGGCTGCAATGAGCCAGACAGGGCGCGGTCCGACGATCAAACATCTGTATGAAATTTTCACGCCGGGTGCCTTGAAGGCATTTCGGCAGCGGCATACTCTGGCCCGCACGTGACGTCGGAAAGCTGCCGCTTCCATGTCCCGTCTCCCTTCATATGCCCCGATCGACAAAAAACCGTCTCGGTGCAGACGACAGCATCAATGTTTAGGGACGCGAGGTCATCATGCTCGAGAGCTGCAAGAACGCCCAGGAACGCTGGGGTGGCGTGCACCAGTTGATCGACCGCTGGTTGCAGGAGCGCCAGGAACTCATCGGCGTCTTCACCCGCCTGGACAACAGCCCCGAGGTGCTATCGCCCGGGGCGCTGCAAGGCTTCTGCGAAGTGCTGGTGGACTACGTCTCGGCCGGCCATTTCGAGGTCTACGAGCAACTGATGAACGAGGCACGGGCCTTTGGTGATCAGCGTGGCCTGGAGCTGGCCAAGCAGATCTACCCGCGCATCGAGGCCATCACCGAGGCCGCACTTGGCTTCAACGACTGCTGCGACGGCAGCGAGAACCGCGAGGTGTGCTTCAAGACCGAACTGAAACGCCTGGGGCAACTGCTGCACGAGCGTTTCGACCTGGAGGACTGCCTCATCGAGGTGCTGCACACCGCCCACCGGGACCAGGCGACTCAGCTCGTCTGATCACTTGGCTTCGAGCAGCTCCAGCTCGAACACCAGGGGCGCATGGGGTGGAATCACATCCCCTGCGCCCTCCGCTCCATAGGCTTTCGCTGAAGGAATCACCAGCCGCCAGCGTGCGCCCACCGGCATCTGTTGCAAGGCTTCCCGCCACCCTGCGATGACGCTGTCCAGGCGGAACCACTGCGGCGTGATGCTCTCGTCGAACACGCTGCCGTCGGCCAACTGGCCGCGATAGGTCACGCGCACCTGGCCGTTGGCCACAGGCATCGGGCCGCCGCCGTGGCGCAGCTCGGTCACCAGGATGCCGCCCGGCAGCTCCCTCACGTCGTACTTGCCCCGCTCCAGGGCCAGGAAATACTTCTCTGCTGTCTGCGCCCGCTTCGTGCTTGAGCCGGCCTGCTCCAGGCTCGCTTCGTGGTGTTCCAGGAGCTTGTCCATGCGCGCCGGGTCCAGCTCGGGCTTCTCGCCCTTGTAGGTCCGTGAGAGCCCACGCAGCAGCTCGTTCAGCGGCAACCCCGGCGCCTCGGCGCGCAGGCGCTCGCCGATCTTCGCGCCCATGCTGTAGGCGAGGTCCTTCTGGTCGTCCGCCGCATGCGCGGCACCCAGCAGCAGGCACAGGGGCAACAGGGCGAGACGGCGCATGGAAGATACTCCAGAGGGCAGGGGCTGCGATTATGCCAGCGCCGTGAACCGGTGCGCGGCAGAGAGCTAGCGACGCATTGAATCGGGGACTAGTATGAGCCGCACCATCGATCGCCCGGAGGCGCGCCATGTCGGCCAAGAAGAAGCCCGTTAGCACCCCGCTGCACCTGCTCCAGCAACTGTCCCACAGCCTGATCGAACACCTCGAGAACGCCTGCAGCCAGGCGTTGGTCGATGCCGAGAAACTGCTGACCAAACTGGAGAAGCAGCGCGGCAAGGCTCAGGAGAAACTCCATGGCGCCCGCACCAAGCTGCAGGACGCCGCCAAGGCCGGCAAGGCCAAGGCGCAAGCCAAGGCGAAGGACGCCATCGCCGAGCTGGAGGATCTGCTCGAAGCCCTCAAGGCCCGCCAGGCCGAGACCCGCGCCTACATCGTCGAGCTCAAGCGTGATGCCCAGGAAAGCCTCAAGCTGGCCCAGGGCGTCGGCAAGGTGAAGGAGGCTGCCAACAAGGCCCTCGCCGCCCGTGAAGTCAAAGCCAAGCCAGCCGCCAAGGCCGCTGCCAAACCTGCCGCCGCCAAACCGGCTGCCAAGGCCGCGAGCAAGCCGGCTGCGGCCAAACCCACCGCCAGCAAGGCCGCCGCGAAACCCGCTGCCAAGCCTGCCGCGAAGGCGCCGGTCAAGGCTGCAAGCAAACCGGCCGCCAAGCCGGCCAGCAAGCCTGCCGCTGCCAAACCGGCTGCAGCTGCCAAGCCTGCCGCCAAACCAGCGGCTGCCAAAGCCGCGGCCGCCAAGGCTCCGGCCAAGGCAACCGCTGCCAAGCCCGCTGCCGCCAAGCCTGCTGCCGCCAAGCCTGCTGCTGCGAAACCCGCAGCCAAGCCGGCCGCGAAACCCGCTGCCAAGCCCAAGGCTGTAGCCA
This sequence comes from Pseudomonas sp. ENNP23, assembly GCF_001728945.1. Classification (NCBI taxonomy): domain Bacteria; kingdom Pseudomonadati; phylum Pseudomonadota; class Gammaproteobacteria; order Pseudomonadales; family Pseudomonadaceae; genus Pseudomonas; species Pseudomonas sp. ENNP23. The sequence goes on along the minus strand of NZ_LYSP01000003.1, from coordinate 107,838 downwards.
AGGCCCCTGCCGCCAAGCCGGTTGCACCCGCCGCGGCTCCGGCTGCTCCTGCTGCGGCCCCCGAGTCCGCCGCGCCGGCGACGCCGTCCGCCTAAGGCATCCGGCCTGCGGCGCGCAGCCGATCCAGCGCGTCGCAGGCCTTCCTGGCATCCCCAGCCAAGGCCTCCAGCCAACCGTACTGCTCGTTCTGGCCTGCCGGCCAATGCGCGGCAGCCTGTTCCAGGCGCGCCAGCAACGCGCGTTCCGCGTCCAACTCCAACTGCTTCAGCCGCTGCCGCAGGGCCGCCAGTTCCCCATCCTGTTGCGCACCGTCTCGCCAGTCCTGGCGCAGGCGACGCAGGGGCATCACCACGTCCCGCTGCCAGGGGGCCGCAAGATCGCGCAATGCGTCGCAGCGCTCGGGCGTGCAGGTGACGCCGCGCGTCTCCAGCCAACGGGCTGCCAGCAACAGGCAGACGTCCGCACCCTGCTCCTGAAGTGTCAGACAGGCCGCCTCGACGCTGGGCCGGGCATACAGTTGCAGGGCGAAATTCCATAGATCGGGGGGCATGGCGAGTACCGGGCGGTGGCGGAATGAAGCTGATAAACTCCGCCGCCATTATGATCCGACTCCAGAACCTCACTCTACAGCGCGGTCCCCAGCGCCTGCTCGAAGGCGCCGAACTGACCCTGCACACCGGCCAGAAGGTCGGCCTCATCGGCGCCAACGGTGCCGGTAAATCCAGCCTCTTCGCCCTGCTGCGTGGCGAGCTCGGCCCCGACGCCGGCGACTGTTTCGTGCCGGCCGACTGGCGCATCGCCCACATGCGCCAGGAGGTGGACACCCTCGACCGCCTGGCGGTGGACTACGTTCTCGACGGCGACGTGCACCTGCGCCGCGTGCAGGCCGAACTGGCTGCCGCCGAGGCCGGGCATGACGGCACCGCCATCGCCCGTCTGCACATCGAGCTGGACAGCGCCGACGGCTACACCGCCGATGCCCGCGCCCGCAAGCTGCTGGCCGGCCTGGGCTTCACCGCCGAGCAGATGGACCGCCGCGTCGGCGATTTCTCCGGTGGCTGGCGGATGCGCCTGAACCTGGCCCAGGCGCTGATGTGCCCGTCCGAGCTGCTGCTGCTCGACGAACCCACCAACCACCTGGACCTCGACGCCATCCTCTGGCTGGAGGAATGGCTCAAGGGCTACCCCGGCACCCTGCTGCTGATCTCCCACGACCGCGACTTCCTCGATGCCGTGGTGGATAACGTCGCCCATCTGGAACAGCAGAAGCTGACCCTCTACCGCGGCGGCTACTCGGCCTTCGAGCGCACCCGCGCCGAGCGCCTGGCCCAGCAGCAACAGGCCTACGAGAAGCAGCAGGCCCAGCGTGCCCACATGGAGAAGTACATCGCCCGCTTCAAGGCCCAAGCCACCAAGGCCCGCCAGGCGCAGAGCCGGATCAAGGCCCTGGAGCGCCTGGAGGAACTGGCGCCCGCCCACGTGGATTCGCCCTTCGACTTCGTCTTCCGCGAGGCGGACAAGATCTCCAGCCCGCTGCTGGACGTGTCCGAAGGCCAGCTCGGCTACGGCGACAAGGTGGTGTTGCAGCAGGTCAAGCTGCAGCTCGTCCCCGGTGCGCGCATCGGCCTGCTCGGCCCCAACGGCGCGGGCAAGTCCACCCTGATCAAGACCCTTTCCGGTGAGCTGGCGCCTGTCGCCGGGCGCCTGGCCCGTGGCGAGAATCTCGCCATCGGCTACTTCGCCCAGCACCAGTTGGACTCCCTCGACCCCAAGGCCAGCCCGCTGCTGCACCTGCAGCGTATTGCCCCGGCCGAGCGCGAGCAGACCCTGCGCGACTTCCTCGGCGGCTTCGACTTCCGCGGCGACCGCTGCGACGAGCCGGTGCTGAACTTCTCCGGCGGCGAGAAGGCGCGCCTGGCCCTGGCTCTGATCGCCTGGCAGAAGCCCAACCTGCTGCTGCTCGACGAACCCACCAACCACCTGGACCTGGAAATGCGCCTGGCGCTGACCATGGCCCTGCAGGAGTTCGCCGGCGCGGTGCTGGTGGTCTCCCACGATCGTCACCTGCTCAAGAGCACCACCGACGAGTTCCTGCTGGTGGCCGACGGGCGCATCCAGCCCTTCGATGGCGACCTCGACGACTACGCCCGCTGGCTCGTCGACTACCGTGCCCGCCAGGCCCCGGCCAGCAGTGCTCCGTCGGTCCCCAATGGCGCCGGCACCGACAAGCGCGCCCAGCGTCAGGCCGCTGCCGCCCTGCGTCAGCAACTGGCGCCGCACAAGCGCGAAGCGGAGAAGCTGGAGAAGGAACTGGGTGCCCTGCACGGAAAACTTGCCGCTGTGGAAACCCGTCTGGGCGACTCCGGTGTCTACGAGGCCTCGCGCAAGGACGAGCTGCGCGACCTGCTCGCCGAGCAGGCGAAGCTCAAGACCCGTGAGGCCGAGCTGGAGGAGAAATGGCTGGAGGCCCTGGAGCTTCTTGAAAACCTGCAGAGCCAACTGGAGGCCAGTGACTGATGGAAGACCTGGTCCTGTTGACGGCCTGGAGCGAGCCCCTGATCCGAGCGGCGCAGGTGCTGCTCATCCTGATTCTCGCCTGGCTCGTGCAGCGCATCGTCACCCGCGGCATCACCCGCCTCGGTGCGCGTTATCCACAGCTGCCCCAGGAGCTCCTGCTGCCCCTGCGCGGCCTGCTGCGCTGGCTGATCCTGGGCAGCGCCTTCATGTTGGTGCTGGAGCGTCTCGGGGTGTCCGCCGAGGTGTTGTGGACGGCGCTGACCGGCTTCACCGCCGTCGCCGCGGTGGCCTTCTTCGCCATCTGGAGCGTGCTCTCGAACATGTTCTGCGCGGTGCTGATCTTCTCCCTCGGGCCGTTCCGCCTGGGCGATGTGGTGGAGGTGGTGGAGAGCGCCGACAAGCCCGGCGTGAAGGGCCGAGTGGTGGCCATCAACCTGTTCTACACCACCCTGCAGGACGTCACCGAAGAAGCGGCAGGTGCCATGATCCAGGTACCCAACAGCCTGTTCTTCCAGAAAGCCGTGCGCCGCTGGCGCTGAGCGCCGGCCGGGGGCTGTGCAGCGCCCGGCGCGCGGAGTAGTCTGCCTGACCCCAACCCTGAAACTCCTGAGGTCCTGCCATGGCTCTACACACCTGGCTCGCTTTTCTGGTCGCCTGCTGGGTGATCAGCCTGTCCCCCGGCGCGGGCGCCATCGCGTCCATGTCGTCCGGCCTGCAATACGGCTTTCTGCGGGGCTACTGGAACGCCATTGGCTTGCAATTGGGCCTGGCCCTGCAGATCGCCATCGTCGCCGCCGGTGTGGGCGCCATCCTCGCCACCTCGGCCATGGCTTTCGGCCTGATCAAGTGGTTCGGCGTGGCCTACCTCGCCTACCTGGCCTACCGCCAGTGGCGCGCGCTGCCCAGTGACCTCGACGCCGGCTCCGGCGAACGTCCTCTGGGGCGGCCGCTGACGATGGTGCTGCGCGGCCTCCTGGTCAACGTGAGCAACCCCAAGGCGATCATCTTCATGCTCGCCGTGCTGCCGCAGTTCATCGACCCCCATGCGCCGCTGCTGCCGCAGTACCTGGTGATGGGCGCGACCATGATCACCGTGGACCTGATCGTCATGGCCGGCTACACCGGCCTGGCTGCCAAGGTGCTGCGCCTGCTGCGCTCCCCGGCCCAGCAGCGCACCATGAACCGTACCTTCGCTGCGCTCTTCGTCGGCGCTGCCGCCCTGCTGGCCACCGTGCGCCGCACCCCGGCGTGATCCAGTCGATGCGCCAAGCGTGACCCGGCGCCGCGACAGCGCGGCGCCCGGCCAATAGGCTGCCGGTCTTACCTTCCGGAGCACCGGCATGCCGCCATCCCACACCCGCGCCGGGGTCTACGGCGATTCGCCCGACCTCGCCATCGCCCCCGTCAGCCACCCGCCGCTGGAGCGTGCGCTGCAGGCCGCCTGCCGTGACATGGGATTGACCGAAGCCTACCTTGCAGCCCTGCGCGACCCCGCCATTGGCCCCGAGCCGCGCCTGTTGCTGGGCGTTGCCGGCTCCGACCTGGGCGGCCGCCAGCGCCTGGCGACGCTGGTGGCACAGATGCTGCCGGACGCGCTGGAGCTGGACCTGATCGAACTGGAGGATGACAGCCTCTCCAACGCCCTGCGTGAGTGCTGCGAGGCGTTCTACCGGGGTTGAGGAATTGGGCGAGCGGCCTGCGAGAACCGCCCGCCGTGCCGGGTCAGCGCAGGATGCGCGCCGGCTCGTCCGGCGGCAGCGCCGGCTGCATGGGCTGGACGTCGAAGGTGGTGGTGCCACCGCCCAACTGCTCTTCCATCTGCTGGGCGACGTCTTCGCCCAGCGAGCGCGACACCTCGCGCACCACACGGCCACGGTTGTGGCTGATGCGCGCATCACGGCCGTTCACCAGCTTCACGTCCTGGGCTTCGCCCATGGCGGTGAAGGCCGAAGACACCTGGAAGGTCTTGGTGTCGATCAGGCTGAAGTCCGCCACCAGGGTCAGGCCCAGCACGCTGGAGTAGCTGTCGGTGTTGTCGAGGGCGTTGGTGTCCTGGCGGAAGTCCGCGTCCGACACGGTGCCGAACAGCACGTAGTCAGCACCGGGGAACTGCCCGTCACGGATGCGCTGGATCACGTCGTAGATCGCCTGGCTCTCCGGGTCGCCGCTGAAGGGGCGGGCCTGGACGAGCTGGAAGCGCCCGCGCTTGATGATCTCGCCACGGATGTCCCCGGAGAACTTGCGCAGCTCGCCGCGCTCGACGTAGCTGTAGTTGCCCTCTTCCTCGTGGTAGCTGCTGGAGGAATGCCCGGTGTAGGGGCCGTACTGGGCGTTGTCCTTGGAGTCTACGGTGCGGAAGTACTGGCTCACCTGCTGCTCGTAGGCCAGGTCCGCCACCGCCACCTTGGGTGCGGCCTGGCTGGCGAAGGCCAGGGCAGTGGCCAGCAGGCCGATCAGTGCTCGCATGGGTCAGCGCTCCGTGGTCTTGCGGATTTCCTTCTCGTCCATCCACTCCGCCAGCCCGCTTTCCACGTCGATCAGTTGCAGGCTGAACTTGTAGAACACGTCCTTGTAGTCGCTGTTGCGCTTGACGATGGAGCTGATGGCGCCTTCGAGACGGTACTTGGCGGCGATCATGTTGCCGGTCTTGGCGACGGTGGAGTTCTTGTACAGGCCGCTCTGGTTCTGCAGCTTGAGCTGGTCCACCTGGCTTTGCATGTCGGTGTTGTCGCTGGCGAAGCGGGCGGTGCCGGACTTCAGCAGCTGGGTCTTGATGCTGGTGGTGATTTCGCGGGTGTCGATGTATTCGCTGGTCTTGTTCTTCACGTCGTAGACCTGGATCACCGGGCGGCCGCGCAGTACGCCGGACTGGGCCAGGGAACGGGTCATGGACTCGGCGATCATCTGCAGGTCGGTGGAGCCGAATTCGTTGGTGATCAGCTCGACGGCTTTGCTGTCGCCGTAGCTGATGTTGCCGCCGCCGAGTACCGGCGAAGGCTTGGAGGCGCAGCCGGAAGCAGCGATGACGAAGGCGGCAATGCAGGTGGTGCGGAAAAGGCGCATGGGGGCTCTCGCTTGACGGTCGGGTTCAGGGTCAGTCAGGGGTGTTCATTTCCAGGCGGAAGTCGGTGGCCTGGGGCACCGGCGCGATGGCGGGCAGGTAGGTGGTCTGCGAGCCGTAGAGGGGCAGGGCCTTCCAGGCTTCCTCGCCGGCGACCGGGAAGCCGTCCTTGTCCAGCCAGGCGAAGCGGTAGTAGAGGGTGCGGTTCTGCTTGTGGGTGTTGACCAGCTTCACCTTGACGGTGAGAAAACCGTTCTCGCGGGCGACGCGCATGGTGTCGACCTCGATGTCCTCCACTTCGCCCATGGGGGCCAGCTTGCTGGAGGCGGTTTCGTGGCTGCAGCCGGTGAGCAGGGCCAGGGTGAGCCCGGCGATCAGTAAGGTGCGCATGTGTGTCCTCAGGGCATGTGGGTGCTGGCCACGGCGGGCACGCCGGGCGTTGGGGTTCGGGTGGCGGCGCCGTGGGCGAAGACCTGCCCGGCCACCACGCGGACGGGGATGACCTGGTAGGGCCGCTCGACCTTCAGGTCCAGCTCGGCGAGCCCGTGGGCGGTGGGCAGGGTGAGGCGGTGCTCGCCCCGGCTCAGGCGCAGGCGGGCGACGCGGATGCTGTTGGGCAGGGTGCGCCAGGTGCGCTCGTCGGCACCTTCGGTAAGGGTCGACATGACGCCCACGGCGAGGCTCGCCCAGGGGTTGCCGTTGTCGTTCAGCTGCTTCTGTGCCACCCCACGGGAGACGGCGCGCACGGTGGTGCGCAGGATGATTCCGGGCATGTCGTCCAGCAGGGCGCGGTAGGACATGGCGCGGATGCTGCCCAGCTCGGTCAGTTCGGCGGCCTCGCCGTCGATCAGCAGGTCGGAAGGCGGGCGGGTGGTGTTGTCGTCCCGCAACACCGGGAAGGACACGGTGCTGACCACCAGGCCGGAATCCAGGGGCAGCGGCAAGGGGATGCGCACCGAGTCGCGGGCCGGTGCGAAGCCGCTCTGGATCACCACCAGTACATCGCTTTCGTCCGCCTCCGGCGGCGGTGAGTCGAGGTCCAGCAGGGCCTGCTCCAGCAGCGGCGTCTCAGGGCGCAGCTCGGCGGCCTTGCGGTAGCCGGGGGCGGCCAGGCCGCGCTCGCCGAGGGCTTCGTAGACGAAGCCGGCGAGGTAGTGGCTGAAGGCGCTCTGGTAGCTGTTCTTCAGCCCCAGCACCTCGGGGGAGTTGAGGGCACCCACCGGGTAGCCGTTGAGGTCCTTCAGCTCGGTGGTGATGCCCTGGCGCTCGGCTTCTTCCTCACGCTCTAGGTATTCCTTGTCGCGCAGTTCGGCGATCAGCGCCTCGCGCTCATGGGTCTTCTTGATCTCGGTGCGGGCGCTGTCGAAGTCGTTGAGCGCCAGGTCGTTGAGGGCCATCTGCGTGGTCAGCATGACCTTCTCGTAGTCGTAGCCCTCGTAGCGGCGCATCTTGTCGTTGATCAGGTAGGCGCTGAACTCGGCGAGGTAGCGACCGGGGTCGGCCTTGACTGCCTCCTCCCACTGGTACACCTGCTGGTCGGCCTGGCGCCAGGCGGCCTGGCTGCCGGCGAAGTCGCCCCGGGAGCGCAGCAGTTCGCCCTTCTCCAGGTAATACAGCAGGTCCTTGTGCTCGCCGCCGTTGTTGGCTTCGAGCAGGCCGATGGCACCGTCGACGTTGCCGCTGGCGAGGTACTGGCTGGTTTCGGTGAGTTCGCTCTGGTAGCTGCGAAAGACGGTACAACCGCTGAGCGCGAGGGGGATGCAGACCGCGAGTGCGGTGAGTGCACGGGGGAACATGGCGACCTCTTCCAATCCTTGATACTGCCAGCCGGTGAGGGCTGATCCAGGCGTGCACTGGCTGTACGGTGGCGTCCTGCCAATCCCCACGCGAGGGGGCTGCGTCTCGGTGTCGGGGCGCAGCCGGCGCAGTATATGCGAAAAGGTCGGGCGCTGATGGCGCCTTGGTGGCAGTGTGACGGCGTACGATTCGTCTCCCGTCGGCGTCGGAGCCCGTCCGCTGGCATACTGCGCACCCATTCTCTTGCAGGAGACGCCGATGCGCGTGTGGATCGATGCCGATGCCTGCCCCCGGGCAGCCAAGGACCAGGTCATCAAGTTCGCCCTCAAGCGCCGCTTCGAGGTGGTGCTGGTGGCCGGCCAGAGCCAGGTCAAACCGACCTTCGCCTGTGTGCGCCTGGTGGTGGTGCCCAGTGGGCCGGATGCGGCGGACGACCACCTGGTGGAGCAGGCCGAGCCAGGCGACCTGGTGATCTGCAGTGATGTGCCGCTGGCTGACCGGTTGATCAAGAAGGGCGTGGCGGCCCTCGACCCTCGAGGCCGTGAGTTCGACGAGCGCAACATGGGCGAGCGCCTGGCAGTGCGCAACCTGATGACCGACCTGCGCGACCAGGGCCAGATGGGCGGCGGCCAGGCTCCCTATGGCGAGCGCGAGCGCCAGGCCTTCGCCAATGCGCTGGACCGCCTGCTGACACGCCTCAGCCGGGGCTGATCAGCCGCAGAGGTAGGTACCCGTCCCCACCGCCACCAGCGTGCCGTCGTCGGCATGCAGTTCCGAGCGCACCACCGCCACCTTGTTGCCCGCACGCAGTGGCACTGCCGTGGCGGTGAACCGTGCGCCGCGCCCGGGGCGCAGGTAGTCGATGCGCAGGTCGATGGTGCCGAGCTTGGAAAGCCGCGCCATGCGCTCGCCGGTGGACAGGTGCTGGTGCCGCTGGAAGGCGCCGATCAGCGCCATGGCGCCGCCGGTGACGTCCAGCAGCGAGGCGATCACGCCGCCGTGGAGGATGCCGTGGACGAAGTTGCCGATCAGTTCGGCCTTCATCGGCAGGTGCATGATCACCCGCTCGGCGGACAGCTCGTCGAGCTGGATGCCGAGGGACTGGTTGAAGGGGATGCGCTCGAAGAACTGGCGCACCGCGTCCTGCAGCTCCGGGGTGAGGATGAAGGTGTTGTCGGGCATGGCGCACCTGGGCACGAAAGGCAGGGGTTCGACGCTGCCGCAGCCGAAGGTGCTCGGACAAGGGGGGTGGCCCGTGCAGCAGAGGGAATGGCCGGATCGGCCTGGAGGGGCTGCCGGGCGGCCGCCCCTCACGGGTAAGACGCGGGTCAGGCGTGGGTCAGTTCCAGCACCCGGTCCACCAGCTTGTAGATGCCGGAAGCGGCTTCGCTGATGGATTGCGCCAGCATGTAGGCCGGGGTGCTCACCAGCTTGCGGCCCTCGTCCTCGACGATGTCGCCGACGGCGCACTCGACGTGCTGGGCGCCCATGCTTTCCAGGGCCTGGGCGGTGTCGGCGTCGTTGCCGATGGTGCAGGCAACGCCCTCGCCGTAGATCTTCGCCGCCAGGTGCGGTGCGATGCAGATCAGGCCAACGGGCTTGCCGGCCTGGGCGAAGGCCTGGGCGGCGGCGAGCACATCCGGCTGGACCTGGCAGGCGGGGCCGTTGAAGGCGAAGTCGCTGAGGTTCTTCGCGGCGCCGAATCCACCGGGGATGATCAGCGCGTCGAAGTCCTCGGCCTTCAGCTCGCGCACGTCCTTCACGGCGCCACGGGCGATGCGCGCGGACTCGGTGAGCACGTTGCGGCTCTCGGGCATTTCTTCGCCGGTAAGGTGGTTGAGCACGTGGTGCTGGGCAACGTTGGGGGCGAAGCACTGCACCTTGGCCCCGCGCTGGTCCAGGCGCAGCAGGGTGATGACGCTCTCGTGGATCTCGGCGCCGTCGTAGACGCCGCAGCCGGACAGGATGACGGCAACGTGCTTGTTCATGGTTCTCTCCTTTTCACGGGGCTGCCCCCAGGGTCTCCTGGAGGAAGGCCTGGGCCTGCCGATGGGCATCCTCGGCCAGCCCGGGTTGGTAGGTATTCAGGTCACTGCGCTGGTCGAACACATGGCCGGCCCCGGCGTACTGCACCACCTGCAGCCGCTGCGGCGAAAGCCCCTCCATGGCCGATAGACACTGGCGCGGGTCGGTGATTCGATCCGCCGTGCCGAGGAACATCAACACCGGGGCGCTATGGGCCACGCCCTGGCGCAGGTGGGCGGGAAAACCGCAGTAGGGGTAGAAGGCGATGGCGCCGCGCACGCCGTCGAGCACGCCCTCCCCTGTCGCTGGGAAACCGTGGCCGGCGGCGCCGTCGTAGGCGAGCGCGTCGAGGACGGTCCAGCCGCCATGAGAGTAGCCCAGCAGGGCCAGGCGCTGGCGGTTCACCTTGGGCATCGCGCGGGCCAGGTCGAGGGCGGCGTAGACATCCAGGGCGCGTTCGTTGCCCCACAGGCGTTTGCCGTCGCAGACCGGGTGCCAGTCGTGGATGCCGCGGGCGCCGAAGCTGTCGACGAACAGCAGGGCATAGCCCTGGGGCAGCAGCCAGTCGCGGACGTTGTCGACGAAGCCGGGGCTCTGCCCGCTGCAACCGTGGAACACCAGCACCGTGGGGAACGGGCCGTCACCGGCGGGGGTGTACAGGCTCAGGTGGTCGGCCAGGCGCTGGCGCGCGGTGGGCAGGTCGTCCGCCACCGGCAGCATGGCCTGGCGGTAGGGGTAGAGGCCCAGCAGGGCGGCGCTGGCGGTGGCCAGCAGGAGAAGCGAGAGCAGTCGTCTGAGAGGTGTACGCATCTGTCGTCATATGCCAGTCGGGCTGTCATGCCGCGCCAGGGGCTGCGGGCCGCTCGGGCGTAGCATCGAGGCTGGCAATCCTAGCCCCTGCAACGTCCGAACGATACGGCCTTCCCATGAATTACGTCCTTTATGCGGTTCCCGTGTTCTTCCTGCTGATCGGTCTCGAACTGCTCGCCGATCGCTGGCGCGGCGTGCGCACCTACCGCACTGCCGATGCGATCAACAGCCTCAGCGCGGGGGTGTTGTCCACCACCTGCGGCCTGCTCACCAAGACGGTGGGTGTGCTCACCTACACCCTCGCCTGGCAGCACCTGGGGCTGCTGGCGCCGGACCCGACCAGCCCCTGGACCTGGGTGGCGGCCTTCGTCTTCTACGACTTCTGCTACTACTGGAACCACCGCCTGGGCCACGAGCGCAACGTGCTCTGGGCGGCGCATTCGGTGCACCACCAGAGCGAGGAGTACAACCTCTCGACGGCACTGCGCCAGACCAGCACCGGTTTCATCTTCGGCTGGATCTTCTACCTGCCGATGGCCTTGGCCGGCATCCCGCCGCTGGTGTTCCTGACGGTGGCGGCGATGAACCTGCTCTACCAGTTCTGGGTGCACACCCGCCATGTGCCGAAGCTGGGGCCGCTGGAGTGGGTGTTCATCACTCCGTCCAACCACCGGGTGCACCACGCGCAGAACCCGGTGTACATGGATCGCAACTACGGTGGCTTGTTCATCCTCTGGGATCGGCTGTTCGGCACCTTCCAGGAGGAGCTGGACGAGGAGCCGGTGGTGTTCGGCGTGACCACACCGTTGGCCAGTTGGAACCCGTTGTGGGCCAACCTGCAGGTCTACGCCCAACTGTGGCAGGACGCGGCGCGGGCGCGCTCCTGGTGGGACCGGCTGCGCATCTGGTTCATGCGCACCGGCTGGCGACCGGCGGACGTGGCCGAGCGCTATCCGCTGGCCAAGCCGGATCTGGCCCGCTTCCGCAAGTACGAGGTGCCGCTGCCGCCGGCTCGCACCGCCTATGCGGGGTTGCAGTTCACGCTGTACCTGCTGGGGGGCAGCTACCTGTTGGCAAAAGGGGACGGGATGGGGCTGCCGGCATTGCTGCTGGGCGGGGGGTGGCTGGCGTTCGGCCTGTTCGCCATCGGTGCCTGGCTGGAGAACCGGCCCTGGGCGATGGGGTTGGAGCTGGTGCGGCTGGCGTCCTGCGGGGTGCTTGCCGGCGTGGCTGGGCCGGTGGGGCTGGGGGCAGTGACGATGCCGGTCGGGGTGGGCCTGGGGCTGTACCTGGTGGTCAGCCTGGGGCTGCTGGCCGGGCTGCGCATGGCCCGGCCGATGACGGCCTGAGTCAGCCTTGCTCGCGGCTTTCCTTGCGACGTTCCTCACGGTTCGCGCGGCTGCTGCGGATGCGGCGGCGCAGCCAGAGCACCAGGCCGATCAGCACCAGGCCACCCAGTACCATCAGCTCGTAGCGCTTGAGGTTGCCGAGCATGCCTTCGAGCACGGCGCCGAAGTGGTAGGCGGCAAAGCCCAGGGCCAGGGCCCAGACAATGGCACCGATGCCGTTTAGGAGGAAATAGCGCAGCGGCGGGTAGCCGGAAAGGCCGATGGCCACCGGCATCACGGTGCGCAGGCCGTAGACGAAGCGGAAGCTCAGTACCCAGATGTCCGGGCGCCGGCGGATGTGGTCCAGCGCCTTGTCACCCATGGCCTGCCAGCGCGGCCGGCGGGCGAGGATCTGGCGGCCCTTGTGGCGACCCAGGTAGTACCACAGCTGGTCACCGGCATAGCTGCCACAGAAGGCGGTGGCCACTACTGCGTTGATGTCCATGTAGCCGCGGAATGCGAGGAATCCGGCCAGGACGAGAATGGTCTCGCCCTCGAAGAAGGTACCGAGGAAGAGGGCGAAGTACCCGAAATCCTGGAGGAATTGTTGCAGCATCATCAGGCAGCGCGGCAAAAATGAACGCGAAGCCTAACCGGGATGCGGTTGCGGGGAAAGCTCCCCGGGTTGGCCAATGGCCAGCCGATGGTCGGCTTGTGAACCCGTCGGGGCTTGCGCGGTCGGCTTTTGCGTCTGTCGACGCGACCAAGGGTCGCTGTTATGCATTGTTACCATTCGGTCATAATCGACTGCTTAAAATGTCGCACTGTGTCCGCCCCCCGGACCCTGGAGTATGCCGTGAGCTTTACCCCCGCCAACCGCCTGTTCCCTGCTACCCGCCTGCGCCGCAACCGCCGTGATGATTTCTCCCGCCGCCTGGTGCGTGAGAACACCCTGACCGTCGACGACCTGATCCTGCCGGTGTTCGTGCTCGATGGCGAAAACCGCCGCGAAGCTGTGCCCTCGATGCCGGGCGTGGAGCGCCTGTCCATCGACCTGCTGCTGGACGCGGCCGAGCATTGGGTGGCCCTGGGGATCCCTGCGCTGGCGCTGTTCCCGGTGACCCCGCTGGAGAAGAAGTCCCTCGACGGTGCAGAAGCCTGGAACCCGGACGGCATCGCCCAGCGCGCCATCCGCGCCCTGCGTGCCCGCTTCCCGGAGCTGGGAGTGATCAGCGACGTGGCCCTGGACCCGTTCACTACCCACGGCCAGGACGGCATCCTCGACGAGGACGGCTACGTCCAGAACGACATCACCGTGGACGCCCTGGTCAAGCAGGCCCTCTCCCATGCCGAGGCGGGCGCCCAGGTGGTGGCCCCCTCCGACATGATGGACGGCCGCATCCAGGCCATCCGCGAGGCCCTGGAACTGGCCGACTTCCCCAACGTGCGGATCATGGCCTACTCGGCCAAGTACGCCAGCGCGTACTACGGCCCCTTCCGCGATGCTGTCGGTTCGGCCGCCAACCTGGGCAAGGCCAACAAGGCCAGCTACCAGATGGACCCGGCCAACGGTGATGAAGCCCTGCACGAAGTGGCGGCGGATCTCGCCGAAGGCGCCGACATGGTCATGGTCAAGCCGGGCATGCCCTACCTGGACATCGTCTGGCGCGTGAAGGACGCCTTCCGCGTGCCGACCTTCGCCTACCAGGTCAGCGGCGAGTACGCCATGCACATGGCGGCCGTCCAGAATGGCTGGCTGAGCGAGTCGGTGATCCTCGAATCGCTGACCGCATTCAAACGCGCCGGCGCCGATGGCATTCTTACCTACTTCGCGGTGCGTGCCGCAGAAATGCTCAAGAAGGGAGCCTGACTCCCCAGCAGGAACTTGAATGAACACCGACGGATTGAATACAGCCGTAACTCCCGAAAACCAGACCACCCCGGAGCAGTCGGAGGTGGAGGCCCAGGTTCCCGCACCGGCTCCCGTGGAGGCACCGCCGCCACCCGCGCCGATCCCGGGGCTGGATGACAGCAGCCTGTACATTCACCGGGAGCTGTCGCAGCTGCAGTTCAACATTCGTGTCCTGGAGCAGGCACTCGACGAGACCTACCCGCTGCTCGAGCGTCTCAAGTTCCTGCTGATCTTCTCCAGCAACCTCGACGAGTTCTTCGAGATCCGCGTCGCCGGCCTGAAGAAGCAGATCAATTTCGCCCGTGAACAGGCCGGCGCCGACGGCCTGCTGCCGCATCAGGCGCTGGCCCGCATCAGCGAGCTGGTACACGAGCAGGTGGCCCGGCAGTACACCATCCTCAACGACGTGCTGTTGCCGGAGCTGGCCAAGCACCAGGTCAACTTCATCCGTCGTCGCTACTGGACCGCCAAGCTCAAGACCTGGGTGCGTCGCTACTTCCGCGACGAGATCGCGCCGATCATCAGCCCCATCGGCCTCGACCCGACCCACCCCTTCCCGCTGCTGGTGAACAAGAGCCTCAACTTCATCGTCGAGCTGGAGGGCGTCGACGCCTTCGGTCGCGATTCGGGCCTGGCCATCATCCCGGCGCCGCGCCTGCTGCCGCGGGTGATCCGCGTGCCGGAGGACATCAGCGGGCCGGGGGACAACTTCGTGTTCCTCTCCTCGATGATCCACGCCCACGCCGATGACCTGTTCCCTGGCATGAAGGTGAAGGGCTGCTACCAGTTCCGTCTGACCCGTAACGCCGACCTCTCGGTGGACACCGAGGATGTGGACGACCTGGCCCGCGCGCTGCGGGGCGAGCTGTTCTCCCGTCGCTACGGCGATGCGGTGCGCCTGGAGGTGGCGGACACCTGTCCGAAGCACCTGTCCGACTACCTGCTCAAGCAGTTCGGCCTCTCCGAGGGCGAGCTGTACCAGGTCAACGGGCCGGTGAACCTGACCCGCCTGTTCAGCATCACCGGACTGGACAGCCACCCGGAGCTGCAGCACCCGAGCTTCACGCCGGTGATCCCGAAGCTGCTGCAGAAGGCCGAGAACCTGTTCAACGTGGTGGGCAAGCAGGACATCCTGCTGCTGCACCCCTTCGAGTCCTTCACTCCGGTGGTCGACTTCCTGCGCCAGGCGGCCAAGGACCCCAACGTCCTTGCCATCAAGCAGACCCTGTACCGCGCCGGTGCCAACTCCGAGATCGTCGACTCCCTGGTGGAGGCGGCGCGCAATGGCAAGGAAGTGACGGCGGTTATCGAGCTGCGCGCGCGCTTCGACGAGGAATCCAACCTGCAACTGGCCAGCCGCCTGCAACAGGCCGGCGCTGTGGTCATCTACGGCGTGGTCGGCTTCAAGACCCACGCCAAGATGATGCTCATCCTGCGTCGCGAAGGCGGTGAGCTGCGTCGCTACGCCCACCTGGGTACTGGCAACTACCACGCCGGCAACGCGCGCCTGTACACCGACTACAGCCTGCTGACGGCGGACGAGCCCCTCTGTGAGGACCTGCACAAGCTGTTCAACCAGCTCATCGGCATGGGCAAGACCCAGCGCATGAAGAAGTTGCTGCACGCGCCCTTCACGCTGAAGAAGACCATCCTCGACATGATTGCCCGCGAAGCCCAGCACGCCAGCGAGGGCAGGCCGGCGCACATCATGGTGAAGGTCAACGCGCTGACCGACCCGAAGGTGATCCGCGCGCTGTACAAGGCCAGCCAGAGCGGCGTGAAGGTCGACCTGGTGGTGCGTGGCATGTGCTGCCTGCGCCCGGGTATACCGGGGGTGTCCCACAACATCCAGGTACGTTCGATCATCGGCCGCTTCCTCGAACACAGCCGGATCTACTACTTCCTCAACGACGGCGACGAGAAGCTCTACCTCTCCAGTGCCGACTGGATGGAGCGCAACCTCGACATGCGGGTGGAGACCTGCTTCCCGGTGGAAGGCAAGAAGCTCATCACCCGGGTGAAGAAGGAGCTGGAGACCTACCTGGCCGACAACACCCACAGTTGGGCGCTGCAGCCCGATGGCCGCTACCTGCGCAACAGCCCCAGCGGCAACCAGAACCCGCGCAACGCACAGGCCATCCTGCTGGACAAGCTGCTCAACCCGCCGATCAGCGCACGCTGAGCGCGCACATGGAAACGGGGCCTTCGGGCCCCGTTTTGCTTGCCTGGCGAATCGCCCTGGTCAGTGCACGCTGAAGGTGAAGTCGATGCGCTTGAGCCAGGTGGCTTCTTGTTCGAAGTCCGCCTGGGTCAGTGGGTTGGCCGCCAGCCAGTTTTCCGGGAACTGCACGTCCAGGCTCTGCGGGCCCACCTTCAGACGGACCTGTGGGGTCTCCTGGTTGGTGCGGATGTGGTGGAAGAGGATGGCGAAGCGCAGCAGCACGCAGAGGCGGATCAGCTTCTCGCCCTCGTCACCGAACTCGGCGAACTTGTCCTTGGGGATATTGCGTCGGTGGCCGCGCACCAGCAGGGCCAGCATCTGCTGGTCCTGGCGGGAGAAGCCCGGCAGGTCCGAGTGCTCGATCAGGTAGGCGCCGTGCTTGTGGTACTGGTAGTGGGCGATGTCCATGCCGATTTCGTGGACGCGCGCGCCCCACACCAGCAGGTCGCGGTGCCACTCGTCGTCCAGTTGCCAGTCGCCGGCCACCTGCTCCAGGGCTTCCAGTGCCTTGGCCTCGACCCGTGCCGCCTGCTCCAGGTCCACGTGGCAACGCTCCATCAGCGCGCTCAGGGTGCGCTCGCGCACATCCTCGTGGTGGTGGCGGCCCAGCAGGTCGTAGAGCACGCCCTCGCGCAGTGCGCCTTCGGAATGGGTCATGTGCTTGAGTTCGAGGGCCTCGAAGATGGCTTCGAGAATCGCCAGGCCGGCCGGGAAGATGGCGCGGCGGTCGGGCTTGATGCCGTCGAGGTCGATCTTCTCCACCTCGCCCAGCTTGAACAGCTTGCGCTTGAGCCAGGCGATGCCTTCCGGGTTGACCTCGCCGTTGCCCAGGCCGGCGGCCTGGATTGCCAGCCCCACCGCGCGAATGGTGCCGGAGGCACCCACTGCCTGCTGCCAGCCGAGGCGGCGCAGGCTGTACTCGATGCCCATCAGCTCCAGGCGGGCGGCGGTGTAGGCCTGGGCGTAGCGCGCCGGGGTGATCTTGCCGTCGCGGAAATAGCGCTGGGTGAAGCTGACGCAGCCCATCTGCAGGCTCTCGCGCAACTGCGATTCGAAGCGCTGGCCGATGATGAATTCGGTGCTGCCGCCGCCGATGTCCGCCACCAGGCGCTTGCCGGGGGTGTCGGCGATGCTGTGGGACACGCCCAGGTAGATGAGGCGAGCTTCCTCGCGGCCGGAGATCACCTCCACCGGGTGACCGAGGATGGCCTCGGCGCGGCGGATGAATTCGCTGCGGTTGCGCGCCTCGCGCAGGGCGTTGGTGCCCACCACGCGCACCGCGCCTTCCGGCAGGCTGTTGGTCATCTGGGCGAAGCGCCGCAGACAGTCGAGGCCGCGTTGCATGGCCTCTTCGCTGAGCACGCGTTCTTCGTCCAGGCCTGCGGCCAGTTGCACCTTGTCTCCCAGGCGCTCGAGGATGCGGATCTCACCGTGGTCGACCTTGGCCAGCACCATGTGGAAGCTGTTGGAGCCGAGGTCGATGGCGGCGATCAGGGAAAGGTTGGCGGGGCGTCGGGTCGAGGGCATGGTCCGGTGTCTCGTTTCTTAACCGCGCCATCCTGCCACGATCACGGTGACACGCCAACGCACGCCTTCCCCACAGACCGTCTCTGCCTACCGGCCGGTGCCCTGTCCCGCTACTCCAGTCGCACCTGTGGCGCACGCGACCGATTGCCGCGCAGCCTTCTCGATCAGCCATCGATCAGCTTTTGCCGGCACGGCCATAGGCACACTCAATCGGCCGCGGCTTTCGGTCACGCCCGAGGCCGGCTATGATGGCCGCCTATTTCCGCTTCCGAATCCACGGAGAACATCCATGAGCGAACTCATCTCCCACGTCACCGACGCCAGCTTCGAGCAGGACGTACTGAGCGCCGAGGGCGCGGTGCTGGTCGACTACTGGGCCGAATGGTGCGGTCCGTGCAAGATGATCGCCCCGGTCCTGGACGAGATCGCCAAGGACTACCAAGGCAAGCTGAAGGTCTGCAAGCTGAACATCGACGAGAACCAGGACACCCCGCCGAAATACGGCGTGCGCGGCATTCCGACCCTGATGCTGTTCAAGAACGGCAACGTCGAGGCCACCAAGGTCGGTGCCCTGTCCAAGTCCCAGTTGGCTGCCTTCCTGGACGCCAACATCTGATTTTCCCTCCGGGAATCTCCGTAGAAACCCCGCTCGAAGCGGGGTTTTTTGTCGGTACAGTACTGGACTCCCCCGAAACCCGGTGTTAAATTCGGGCCCGCAGCGTCATTCCGCTGCCCTCTGCAAGCCGCCGTCGACGCATTCCAACTCGAATCACGCGCAGCGACCTGTCGCCTCCCTCGGCGCGGCCTCTCAAGCTCACAAGCTTTCCTTCCCTCATTTCTCATCTACGTCATTCCTATGAATCTGACCGAACTCAAGCAAAAGCCGATTGCCGAACTGCTGGAAATGGCCGAACAGATGGGCCTCGAGAACATGGCCCGTTCGCGCAAGCAGGATGTGATCTTCGCCCTGCTGAAAAAGCACTCGAAGAGCGGCGAAGAAATTTCGGGCGACGGCGTGCTGGAGATTCTGCAGGACGGTTTCGGCTTCCTCCGCTCCGCCGACTCCTCCTACCTGGCCGGCCCTGACGACATCTACGTCTCGCCCAGCCAGATCCGCCGCTTCAACCTGCGTACCGGCGACACCATCATCGGCAAGATCCGCCCGCCGAAAGAGGGCGAGCGCTACTTCGCGCTGCTGAAGGTCGACTCGATCAACTTCGACCGCCCGGAAAACGCCAAGAACAAGATCCTGTTCGAGAACCTCACGCCCCTGTTCCCCAACGAGCGCCTGAAGATGGAAGCCGGCAACGGTTCCACCGAAGACCTCACCGGCCGCGTGATCGATCTCTGCGCCCCGATCGGCAAGGGCCAGCGCGGCCTGATCGTCGCCCCGCCGAAAGCGGGCAAAACGATCATGCTGCAGAACATCGCGGCCAACATCACCCGCAACAACCCCGAGTGCCACCTGATCGTCCTGCTGATCGACGAGCGCCCGGAAGAAGTGACCGAAATGCAGCGCACCGTGCGCGGCGAAGTGGTCGCCTCCACCTTCGACGAGCCGCCGACCCGCCACGTGCAGGTCGCCGAGATGGTGATCGAGAAGGCCAAGCGCCTGGTCGAGCACAAGAAGGACGTGGTCATCCTGCTGGACTCCATCACCCGCCTGGCGCGTGCCTACAACACCGTGATCCCCAGCTCCGGCAAGGTGCTCACCGGTGGTGTCGACGCCCATGCCCTGGAGAAGCCCAAGCGCTTCTTCGGTGCCGCCCGTAACATCGAGGAAGGCGGTTCGCTGACCATCATCGCCACCGCGCTGGTCGAGACCGGCTCGAAGATGGACGAGGTGATCTACGAAGAGTTCAAGGGCACCGGCAACATGGAACTGCCGCTGGACCGCCGCATCGCCGAGAAGCGCGTGTTCCCCGCCATCAACATCAACAAGTCCGGTACCCGCCGCGAAGAGCTGCTGACTGCCGAGGACGAACTGCAGCGCATGTGGATCCTGCGCAAGCTGCTGCACCCGATGGACGAGATCGCCGCCATCGAGTTCCTGCTCGACAAGCTCAAGGACACCAAGACCAACGACGAGTTCTTCATGTCCATGAAGCGCAGCAAGTAACAGGTCGTGGTACCACGAAGGCCGGGGAAACCCGGCCTTCGCGTTTCCGGGTGTTCTTCGTCCTTCTGGAAGGCCCCCATCGGCGCTAAACTCTGCGCCCCGACCTGCACGCCTCGAGAGGCTCACGCATGCAGTATCGCGACCTGCGCGAATTCATCAGCGGCCTGGAACAGCGTGGCGAGCTCAAGCGCGTCACCGCCCCGGTCTCGCCGATCCTGGAAATGACCGAAATCTGCGACCGCACCCTGCGCAAGCAAGGCCCGGCGCTGCTCTTCGAAAACCCCACCGGCTACGACATCCCCGTGCTCGGCAACCTGTTCGGCACGCCCGGGCGCGTGGCCCTCGGCATGGGTGCGGACGACGTTTCCGAACTGCGCGAGATCGGCAAGCTGCTGGCCTTCCTCAAGGAGCCCGAACCGCCCAAGGGGCTCAAGGATGCCTGGTCCAAGCTGCCGATCTTCAAGAAGGTCATCAGCATGGCGCCCAAGGTCCTCAAGGACGCCCCCTGCCATGAAGTGATCGAGGAAGGCGACGACGTCGACCTCGGCAAGCTGCCGATCCAGCACTGCTGGCCCGGCGACGTGGCACCGCTGATCACCTGGGGCCTGACCATCACCCGCGGCCCCAACAAGGAGCGGCAGAACCTCGGCATCTACCGCCAGCAGGTGATCGGCCGCAACAAGGTCATCATGCGCTGGCTCAGCCACCGTGGCGGCGCCCTGGATTTCCGCGAGTGGTGCCAGAAGCACCCGAACACGCCCTACCCCGTCTGCGTCGCCCTCGGCGCCGACCCCGCGACCATCCTCGGCGCGGTGACCCCGGTGCCGGACACCCTTTCCGAGTACGCCTTCGCCGGCCTGCTGCGCGGCCACCGAACCGAGCTGGTCAAAGCCATCGGCTCCGACCTGCAGGTCCCGGCCAGTGCCGAGATCGTGCTGGAAGGCGTGATCCATCCCGGCGAGACGGCCCCGGAAGGCCCCTACGGCGATCACACCGGCTACTACAACGAGGTCGACACCTTCCCGGTGTTCACCGTCGAGCGCATCACCCGCCGCCGCAAGCCCATCTACCACAGCACCTACACCGGCCGCCCGCCGGACGAGCCGGCCATCCTCGGCGTGGCGCTGAACGAAGTCTTCGTGCCGATCCTGCAGAAGCAGTTCCCCGAGATCACCGACTTCTACCTGCCGCCCGAAGGCTGCTCCTACCGCATGGCGGTGGTGACCATGAAGAAGCAGTACCCCGGCCACGCCAAGCGCGTGATGCTCGGCGTCTGGTCGTTCCTGCGACAGTTCATGTACACCAAGTTCGTTATCGTCACCGACGACGACATCAACGCCCGCGACTGGAACGACGTGATCTGGGCCATCACCACCCGCATGGACCCCAAGCGTGACACGGTGATGATCGACAACACCCCCATCGACTACCTGGACTTCGCCTCGCCCATCTCTGGCCTCGGCTCCAAGATGGGCCTGGATGCCACCCACAAGTGGCCGGGCGAGACCACCCGCGAGTGGGGCCGCGCCATCGTCAAGGACGATGCGGTAACCCGTCGCGTGGACGAAATGTGGTCCAGCCTGGGTATAGATTGAGCACAGGGGCCAGGGCGCCCCTGAACGCCCGCCATAACAAAGAGAACACCTCTTGAGAGTGACCTTGCAGCCCTCCGGAGCGGTCCTGCAGACCGCCCCCGGGGAAAACATCCTCGCCGCCGCCCGGCGCCTGGGCTACGACTGCCCGCAGAGCTGCCGCAACGGCAATTGCCACGTTTGCGCCGCCCTGCTGGTGGAAGGCCGGGTGCGCCAGGGCGGCCGCGAGCTGGACCATGGCGAGCTGTTCACCTGCCTCGCCGAACCGCTGGAAGACTGCGTCCTGCACTGGGACGGCGTGCTCGCCCCCGGCGAACTGCCGGTGCGCAGCCTGAGCTGCCAGCTCACCGCCTGCACCCCGGTCGGCGGGGATGTCTGGCGGGTCGGCCTGCGTGCACCCGCCGGCAAGCCGCCGCGCTACCACGCCGGGCAGTACCTGCTGATCGAGCGGGACGATGGCGAAGCGTCCGCCTTCTCCATCGCCTCCGCCCCCAGCGCCGGGCGTGAACTCGAACTGCACGTCCTCGGCCGTGAGCCCAGCGCTGCCGCCCTCCTGCAGCAACTGCAGCGCGACGGCCTGGCGCGGGTACGCCTGCCCTTCGGCGATACCCACCTGGCCGAGCTGCCCGACGGCCCCCTGGTGCTGATCGCCGCCGGCACCGGCATGGGCCAGATGCAGAGCCTGATCGAACATTGCCGCGCCGCCGGGTTCGCCCACCCCGTGCACCTGTACTGGGGCATGCGCCGGCCGGAGGACTTCTACGAGCTGGCGCACTGGGACGACTGGCAGGGCCTGCCGAACCTCACCCTGCACCGGGTGGTCAGCGACCCCTGCGACTGGCCCGGCCGCCACGGCCTGCTGCACGAGGCCGTGCGCGAGGACTTCCCCGACCTCAAGCCGTTGCAAGTCTACGCCAGCGGTTCGCCCGCGATGGTCTACGCCACCCTCGACGCGCTGCTGGAAGCCGGCATGGATGCCCACCAGATGCGCGCCGACGTCTTCGCCTACGCGCCCCGCTGAACCCCGCGACGCCGGGCGTGCCCGGCGTCAGGCCAGCTCCGGGAACTCCCGACGCAGCTCCGCCGACAGCCAGTCGATGAACCACTCCACGTCCGTGCTGTGCGGCCCGGGCGGCAGCAGTGCCTGGTAGCGCTCCAGCGGCGCCTGCAGCGGTAGCGCGCGCACCAGGCTGCCGGCGGCCAGCTCCTGGTGCACCAGCACCTCGTTGGCCAGGGCGATGCCGTGGCCCTTCTCCGCCATGCTCAGGGCGTGGTCGTTGCTGATGTAGAGCACCTCGGAGCTGACCCGCAGCGGGCAGCCCAGCGCCGCCAGCCAGGCGTTCCACCACTCGCCGTCGTCGACGTGGATCAGCTTGTGCGTCGCCAGCTCCACCGGGCCCGCCAACGGGCCATGGGCGGCCAGGTACGCGGGCGAGCAGACCGGGAACACGTTTGGGTGCAACAGGGTGACCGTGCGGCGGCCGTACTGCCCGGGCAGGCCGTAGGCGATGCCCAGGTCCGCCCGCTGGCCGTCCACCGCCTCGAAGGTGGGGTTGGGCTCGATGGCGATCTTCAGCCCCGGTCGCTGTTCCCGCAGGGCCTCCAGGCGCGGCATCAGCCAGCGCTTGGCGAAGGCCGGCACCACCATGATCTTCAGCCAGCGCGCCGTCCCGCCCGGGGTCAGCTCGTGGCCGGCATCGGCGATCTGTTGCAGGGCACTGGCGATCTTCTCGTAGTAGCGCTGCCCGGCCGGGGTCAGCGACACGCCGCGCGGCGTGCGGTCGAACAGGCGCACTCCCAGCCACTCCTCCAGCAGCTTCACGTGGCGGCCGACGGCCGGCTGGGTGACATGCAGGTCCCGCGAGGCGGCAACGTAGCTGCCCAGGCGGGCGGCGGCCTCGAAGGCACGCACGGCATTGAGCGGCGGTAGGCGCTGGATCGACATGGCTGAAGGGCTCGCGGTGAGGTATTAAATTTTTTAACAGCGACTGTAAGAAAATTGAGCTTTCTGCTCAACCGCGTTTCTCCGACCATCCGTCCCCAGCAGCCCCACAACAACCGGGCCCCGAGCCCGACGCTGCACCTGTCTCTAGTCCTGCCAGAACAACGACAAGACCCCTCGCCCACGCGGTGCAGGGGAAGGAACCGGAGGTATTCATGAGTGCCCTGCACAGCCCGTCGACCACCGCGGCGGTGTCCATCCGCGCCGTGCGCAAGGTCTACGGCGACCCCCAGAGCGGCCCGGTGGCGCTGAAGCGCGTCGACCTGGATATCCGCGACAACGAGTTCTTCACCCTGCTCGGCCCGTCCGGCTGCGGCAAGACCACCCTGCTGCGCATGATCGCCGGCTTCGAATTCCCCACCGAAGGCGAGATCCGCCTGTTCGGCGAAAACATCGCCGACCGGCCGCCCTACGCCCGCCCGGTGAACACCGTGTTCCAGCACTACGCGCTGTTCCCGCACATGACGATCGCCGAGAACCTCGCCTTCGGCCTGGAATCCCACCCCATGGGCCGGCGCCTGAGCAAGGCCGCCGTGGCCGAGCGGGTGCGCGAGATGCTGGCGCTGGTGCAGATGGAGGCCTTCGCCGAGCGCCGCCCGGCCCAGCTCTCCGGCGGGCAGCAGCAGCGCATCGCCCTCGCCCGTGCCCTGGCGCCGCAGCCCAAGGTGCTGCTGCTGGACGAGCCGCTCTCCGCCCTCGACCTGAAGCTGCGCCAGGCCATGCGCGAGGAGCTGAAGAGCATTCAGACCCGTACCGGCATCACCTTCATCTTCGTCACCCATGACCAGGAAGAGGCCCTGGCCATGTCCGACCGCATCGCCGTGCTCGCCCAGGGCGAGGTGCAGCAGGTGGGCGGCCCGGACGACATCTACGAGCGCCCGCGCAACCGCTTCGTCGCCGACTTCATCGGCGAGACCAACTTCCTCCCGGCCTGCCTCGAAGCCCTCGACGACCAGGGCGCGCGCTTCCGCCTGCCCGGTGGCGCGGTGCTCCAGGCGCCGGCCTGCGACGGCCTGGCCGTCGGGTCCGAGGCCAGCCTGTCGGTGCGCCCCGAGCGCCTGCACCTGCTGGCGGATGCCACGCCCGACAGCCTGCCGTGCCAGGTGCTGGCACGGGTCTACCTGGGTACCGACCTGCAGTACCGCGTCGCCCTGGACGACGGCACGCCGCTCACCGTGCGCCTGCCCAACAACGCCATCCAGGGACGTCAGCCCGAGGTGGGCGCCCGTGCCGGCCTGCGGGTCGAGCCGGGCAGCGCCTGCGTGCTGCTGGACTGAGGAGTACAGGACCATGCGCACCCTCACCCACAGCCTGGAACGCCGCCGCGCCCTGGCCAGCCTGCTCGGCGTTTCGCCGGCGCTGGTCGCCATCGGCCTGTTCCTGGTGGTGCCGATCCTAATCGTGGTCGGCTACTCCTTCATGCAGGCCAACCCCTACGGCGGAGTGAACCCGCAGTTCAGCGTCGAAGCCTACGTATCGCTGCTGTTCGAACGCCAACTGGACGACAGCCTGGCCTTCGCCGATGCCTACCTGGTGATCGCCCTGCGCTCCATCGGCATCGCCGCCGCCACAACCCTCATCACCCTGCTGGTGGGCATTCCGGTGGCCGTCTGGCTGGCGATGCAGCCGGCGCACCGGCGGGGCCTGCTGATCTTCCTCATCACCGTGCCGTTCTGGGCCAACCTGCTGATCCGCACCTACGCCTGGATCCTGCTGCTGCGCGGCACCGGTGTGGTCAACGGCACGCTGATGGGCCTCGGCCTGATCCACCAGCCGCTGAACCTGCTGTACACCGACGGCGCCGTGCTGCTGGGGCTGGTGTACACCTACGCGCCCTTCGTGGTGCTGCCGATCTACGCCACCCTGGAGCGCATGGACCTGCGCCTGCTGGAGGCTGCCCAGGACCTCTACGCCGGACGCTGGCGCACCCTGCGCAAGGTGGTGCTGCCCATCGCCCGGCCCGGTATCCTCGCCGGCGCCATCCTCACCTTCGTGCCCTGCCTGGGGGCGATGGTGGCTCCTGAGCTGCTTGGCGGCGGAACCCGGATGATGCTGGGCAACCTGATCTTCCGGCAGTTCAGCGACGCCCGTAACTGGCCGCTGGGCTCCGCCCTGTCGCTGGTGCTGATGGCGGCGGTGATGCTGGTGCTGATGGTCTACGCCTGGCGCGCCGGCCGTGCGGCGGGAGGTGCCCGATGATGCGTGCCCTGTTTCGCAACCGTCGCCTCGGCGTGCGGGACTTCCCCGGCTTCGGCGCCCTCAGCCTGCTGTTCTACCTGTACCTCTACGCGCCGATCCTGGTGCTGGTGGTGCTGTCGTTCAACGTCAACCAGTCGGCCACCGTGTGGACCGGCTTCAGCCTGGACTGGTACCGCGCCGCCTTCGCCAACCAGGCCCTGCGCCAGGCGGCCGGCAACAGCCTGCTGATCGCCGTGTGCGCCAGCCTGGCAGCCACCGCCATCGCCACCCTGGCGGCCCTGGGCACCTCACGCGGGGCGCGCTTCAAGGGGCTGCGGCTGTCCATGGGGACGATCATGCTGCCGCTGGTGCTGCCGGAGATCGTGGTCGGCGTCGCCACCCTGGCGCTGTTCTCCACCCTCGGGCTGTCGCTGGGCTACGGCAACCTGATCATCGCCCACACGGTGTTCTGCATCCCGTTCGCCTACCTGCCGATCCGCGCCCGGCTGAACGACATGGACCTGTCCCTGGAGCAGGCCGCCGCCGACCTCTACGCCGGCCCCTGGCGGACCTTCCGCAAGGTCACCCTGCCGCTGCTGGCGCCGGGCATGGTCTCGGGGCTGATGCTGGCCTTCATCGTCTCGCTGGATAACTTCGTGATCTCGATGATGGTGGCCCAGGCCGGCACCACCACCCTGCCGATCTTCATCTTCGGGCTGTTGCGCATGGGCGTGACGCCTGACGTCAACGCTGTTTCCACCTTGATCCTTGGGGTCTCCGTGCTGTTCGTGACCCTCTCTTATCTGCTCGGCAAGAAGAAGGCCTGAGCCCAAACCGGAGCAAGACGATGAACACACTGAGCGCTGTTGCAGGTATTTCGCTGGCCCTGGGCCTGGCGTCGGCCACCCAGGCGGCCGAGCAGTTGAACGTGGTGAGCTGGAGCGGCTATTTCTCGCCGCCGATCCTGGCCAGGTTCGAGCAGGAGACCGGCATCAAGGTCACCGTGGACTCCTACGACTCCAACGAGACGCTGCTGGCCAAGCTCAAGCAGGGCGGCGCCGGCTACGACGTGGCCATCCCCTCCCACCAGTTCGTGCCGATCCTGGTGCAGGAGAAGCTGCTGGAGCGTTTCGACCCGGCCGGCCAGCCCTACTACGCCAACATCCAGGACCAGTTGAAGAAGCCCGCCTGGGACCCGGAAGGCGCCTATGCCGTGCCCTTCATCTGGGGCACTACCAGCGTGGTGCTCGACCGCGCCCGCTACGACGGCCCGGCCGACAGCTACGCCGTGCTGTTCACCCCGCCCGCTGCGTTGCAGGGGCGTATCAACATGTTCGACTCGGCCAGCGAGGTGATCGACACCGCCAGCCTCTACCTGGGCATCCCGCTGTGCAGCGAGGACCCGAAGCAGATGCAGCAGGTGCTGACGCTGCTGAAGAACCAGAAGCCCTTCGTGAAGACCTACAGCTCCAAGGCTGGCTCGATCCGCGAGAACCTGGCCTCGGGCGAGGTGGACATGTCGATGTTCTGGGGCGGTTCGTCCATGCGGGCGCGGGAGATGAAGCCGAGCCTCGCCTACCTCTATCCGAAGGAGGGGGTGATGGCCTGGGTGGATAACCTGGTGATCCCCGCCGGGGCGAAGCACCCGGAGAACGCCAAGCGCTTCATCGCCTTCCTCAGCCAGCCGGAGAACGCGGCGCTGACCCAGAACTTCCTCAAGCACCAGAGCCCGATCAAGGGCGTGGAACCCTACCTGGACGCCAGCCTCAAGGATGCGCCGGAACTGCACATTCCCGAGGGCACCCGCGTGGTGTTCAGCCAGACCTGCGGCGAAGGGGCGATCCGCCTGGCCGACCGCATCTGGACCAGCCTGATGCGCTGACCCGACTCACCCGACGCCTGACGATGCGCGCCTGCCCCGGCAGGCGCAGCGGCATCGCTCGCCTCGGCAACGCGCCCGCACCGCGAGCGACAAGACCCGAACCCCGATGGAACTGGAAGAAGGCTGCACGCCATGAGCCCGAACACGCTTCACCCCGAACTCGTCCAACTGCAGGCCCATGAGCTGGCCGAGCGCATCCGCCTGCGTCAGGTGTCCTGCCGCGAGGTGATGCAGGCCTACCTGGCGCAGATCGAGCGCTTCAACCCCGAGGTCAATGCCCTGGTCAGCCTGCAGCCGGAGGCGCAACTGCTGGCCGAGGCCGACCGGCGCGACGCCGAGCTGGCCCGCGGCGAGTACCGCGGCTGGATGCACGGGCTGCCCCACGCCATCAAGGACCTGTCGCTGACCCGGGGCATCCGCACCACCTTCGGTTCGCCGCTGTTCCGCGACCACGTGCCCGAGCGCGACGGCATCATGGTGGAGCGCATCCGCGCGGCCGGCGCGATCCTCATCGGCAAGACCAACACCCCCGAATTCGGCCTCGGCTCCCACAGCTACAACCCGGTCTTCGGCGTCACCGGCTGTGCCTATGACCCTGTTCGCAGCGCTGGTGGCAGCAGCGGCGGCGCGGCGGCGGCACTGGCGTTGCAGATGGTGCCGGTGGCCGACGGCAGCGACATGATGGGGTCGCTGCGCAACCCGGCGGCGTTCAACAACATCGTCGGCTTCCGCCCGTCCCAGGGGCGGGTGCCCTTCGATGACAGCGCCGACCTGTTCGTCGACCAGCTTGGCTACGAGGGTCCCATGGGCCGCAGCGTGCGGGACGTGGCCTTGCTGCTCTCGGTGCAGGCCGGCTTCGATGCCCGCGCGCCGCTGTCCATCGTCGAATCCGGTGCGGCCTTCGCCGGGGCGCTGGAGCGGGACTTCACGGGCGCGCGCCTGGGCTGGCTCGGCGACCTGGGCGGCTACCTGCCCATGGAGCCCGGCGTGCTGGCGCTATGCGGCAGCGCCTTGGCGGACTTCGAGGCACTGGGCTGCCAGGTGGAGGAAGCCGCCCTGGGCTTCGCCCCGGAGCGTCTCTGGGCTTGCTGGCGAACCCTGCGCCATTGGCTGGTGGCCGGCTCGCTGGCAGCGGCCCATGCCGATCCGGCGCGGCGCGAGCGGCTCAAGCCCGAGGCGGTGTGGGAGGTGGAGAACGGCTTGCAGTTGTCGGCCATGGAGGTGTACCGCGCGTCCGTCACCCGCAGCGACTGGTACCGCGCCATCAGCCGGCTGTTCGAGCGTTATGACTTCCTGCTGCTGCCCAGCGCCCAGGTGTTCCCCTTCGACAAGCACTGGGATTGGCCGAAGGCCATCGTCGGCAGGTCCATGGACACCTACCACCGCTGGATGGAGGTGGTGATCCCCGGAACCCTGTCCGGCTGCCCGGTGGCCAGCGTGCCGGTGGGGTTCAACGCGATGGGGCTGCCGATGGGGATGCAGGTCATCGGCCGGCACCACGCGGACCTGGCGGTGCTGCAACTGGCCCATGCCTACGAGCAGGCGACGCAGTGGTACGCGCGTCGCCCGCCACCCCTGCTGGCGCAGGGGTGATGGGGCAGGCCCCGGGGCTGCTGGGGCCTGGGGTTCAGCGGACGGTGACCACCACCTTGCCCACGGCCTTGCGCTGGCCAAGGGCGTTGATGGCCTCGGCGGCCCGCTCCAGGGGGAAGGTCTGGGACACCAGCGGCTTGAGCTTGCCTTCGGCATGCCAGGCGAAGAGTTGCTGGAAGTTGGCCAGGTTGTCTTGCGGCTGGCGCTGGGCGAA
Organism: Pseudomonas sp. ENNP23; assembly: GCF_001728945.1. Lineage (NCBI taxonomy): Bacteria > Pseudomonadati > Pseudomonadota > Gammaproteobacteria > Pseudomonadales > Pseudomonadaceae > Pseudomonas > Pseudomonas sp. ENNP23. The sequence goes on along the minus strand of NZ_LYSP01000003.1, from coordinate 79,060 downwards.
GGAGCCCCAGAACACGCCGACCACCGCCGCGCCCTTGAGCAGGGCCAGGTTCACCGGCAGCTCGGGGATGCGGCCGCTGGCGAAGCCGACCACCAGCAGGCGGCCGTTCCAGGCGATGGAGCGGATGGCCTCGTCGAACAGGTCGCCCCCCACCGGGTCGTAGATCACGTCGGCGCCCTGGCCGCCGGTCAGTTCCTTGACCTTCTCCTTCAGGCTGTTGGTGCTGTAGTTGATCAGCAGGTCGGCGCCGGCGGCCTTGGCCACGTCCAGCTTCTCGTCACTGCTTGCAGCGGCGATGACCCGCGCGCCCATGGCCTTGCCGATCTCCACCGCCGCCAGGCCGACGCCGCCGGAGGCACCGAGTACCAGCAGGGTTTCCCCCGGTTGCAGGTTGGCGCGCTGCTTGAGCGCGTGCATGGAGGTGCCGTAGGTCATGCCGAAGGCGGCGGCGGAATTGAAGTCGATGCCCTTGGGGATCGGCATGACGTTGTAGCCGGGCACGGCCACCTGCTCGGCGAAGCTGCCCCAGCCGGTCAGCGCCATGACCCGGTCGCCGGGCTTGAGGTGGGTGATCTTCTCGCCGACGGCGGCGACGGTGCCGGCGGCTTCGCCACCCGGGGAGAAGGGGAACGGCGGCTTGAACTGGTACTTGCCTTCGATGATCAGGGTGTCGGGGAAGTTGACTCCAGCGGCGTGAACGTCGATCAGCACTTCGTTCTTCTTCGGCTCGGGGCTGGCAACCTCTTCGAGCACCAGGGTCTCGGCGGGGCCGAAGGCCTTGCACAGGACGGCTTTCATGGGGGGATTCGATCCTCGTTGGCGACCGGCCCGGCGCCGGCCCTGTGGTCAGGCAGTGTAGGCGGGGGGCAGGGTCGGTCAACGAGCATGGCCGGTCCTGATAGGGCTGCATAAGCATCGGGCTTGGGCTCGCCCCGGGCTGTGGCTATGCTAGCGGGCACGCCCCATCAGGAATCCCTCCCGTGAAGACCACTCTCGCTCTGCTGCTGGCCCTGCTGATCCCCTTCTCTGCCCTCGCTTCGGAATCCAAGGAGGAGCCCAAGGAAGGCGAGGCGCCCAAGGTACTTTATCTCGACCTGGTGCCCGCGCTGGTAGGCAACTACGGCGCCGGCCCGAAGCTGAAATACTTCAAGGCCGACATCTCCCTGCGGGTCACCGGGGACGATGCGAAGAAGTCGGTGGAGTACCACGAACCGCTGATCCGCAACCAACTGGTGATGCTGTTCGCTCAGCAGACCGATGAGTCGCTCAGCTCGGTGGAGGGCAAGGAAACACTGCGCCAGGAAGCGCTCAAGCAGGTGCAGCAGGCGCTCAATCAGGAAGAAGGCAAGCCGCTGGTCGAGGACCTGCTGTTCAACAACCTGATCGTGCAGCCCTGACGGGCTGCGCTTTCAGCGCAGGGCCAGCACGGCCTGCCATTCGGCATCAGTCACCGGCATCACCGACAGGCGCGAACCCTTCTGCACAAGCGGCATTGCCTGCAGGGCCTCTGCCCCACGCAGCCGTGCCAGGGGGATGACCCGCGCGAAGGCCTCGACGAACTCCACGTCCAGGGCGCTCCAGGGGTTCTTCTCGTGGCTGGCCTTGGCGTCGAAGTAGTGGCTCTGCGGGTCCAGCGCCGTCGGGTCGGGGTAGGTGGCGCCGACGATGCGGGCAATGCCGGCGATGCCTGGTTCCGGGCAACTGGAGTGGTAGAAGAAGAACAGGTCGCCCGGGCTCATCGCGCGCATGAAGTTGCGTGCCTGGTAGTTGCGCACCCCGTCCCAGCGCGCTTGGCCGAGGCGTTGCAGGTCGTGGATCGACAGTTCGTCGGGTTCCGATTTCATCAGCCAGTGGGGCATGAACTTTGCTCCTGAAAAGTGGTCCTTGCGCGAGCAGAAAGAAATGTAACGATTAGCCGACATTCGGTTGGCGCTATAATTGCGCGTTATCACGGCTTGCCTGAAAATGCCGCGCTTCGAGCCGGACTTTGCCGCGCGGTCCGCTCAAAAAACCAGAAAATCGCCGCAAGTCATCGCGGGCACCATGCCTTGAAGGGGGAGGCATTTCGATGAAGCGTAAACCCGATCTGCTCTGGGTACTGGTCATCATCTTCGGCCTGGGCGTGGTCACCACGGGCTACACCCAGAGCCTCTGGGAGCAGCGCCAGGGCAGCGCTCCCGCTGGCGTGATCACCCAGCAGCAACAGCCCTGACTACCGGCGCCTGTCCTCCCGGCGCCCTCAGCGGTACCAGCCGCCGTCCGTCACCGTGCCCTGGAGGCGGACGTCCCAGTTCGCCAGCAGCAGTCGATCCACCTTCTGGCACTCATGGGCCAGGCCCAGCAGCGTCGGTTTCTGCCCCTGCTTGCGGCGTGACCGGTAGGCCAGGCTGCGGTCGTAGAAGCCACCGCCCATGCCCAGGCGGCCGCCCTCCTCGTCGAATCCCACCAGCGGCATCAGCACCAGGTCCAGCGTCCACACCGGCCGCTGCCGCGCCGTATTGGTGCGCGGCTCCTCGATGCGGAAGCGATTGCGCACCAGGCGCTCGCCGGGCATCAGGCGCTGGAAGGCCATGCGCGTCCGCGGCCAGGCATTGAGCACCGGCAGGTAGGTGGCCTTGCCCCGTCGCTGGGCTTCGCGCAGCAGCGGTCGCGGGTCGATCTCGCCGTCGTTGGGCAGGTACAGCGCCACGTGGCGGGCACGGCGGAACAGCGGATGCTGCGCAAGCTGGCGATACAGCGCGCGGGCGGCTTTCTTCTGCTGGAGGGGGGAGAGCTGGCGGCGTTGTTGCCTGAGGAGGCGCCGCAGAGCCGGGCGGGAGAGGGTGCCGGCAGTGACCATGAAAATATGACTCCCCGGTTATGCCGCTGTCGGGTTAGCCCTTGAACCCGAAAGTTCAAGGTGGAGGTTGCAGGAGGCGTTAAGGCTTTCCGTCAGGCGGACATGCACACCGGCCCCACTTACAACCCCCGTGGTTGTGCGTATCGGCTCAGGGACATCACCGACTGGCAAACACACCAGGGAGCTGGCGGCGAGTATACCCCAAGAAAGGTTGGTGGCGTCAGGCCCCGGGTGCATCCTGATCGGTGGCCAGGGCGTGGTCGACCCGTTCCAGCAGGTCGCGCACCCGTTCGCGGGTGGACGTGGCCTCCTGGTCGAGGCGCTGCTGCTTGTGCAGGAGCTCGTGGGTGATGTTGAGCGCCGCCATCACGGCGACGCGATCTGCACCGATCACCTTGCCGCTGTTGCGGATCTCGCGCATCTTGCCGTCCAGATAGCGGGCGGCGCTTTCCAGGTTGGCGCGCTCGTCCGGGGGACAGGCGATGCAGTAATCCTTGTCGAGGATGTGGACGGTGACGGTATTGGACTGGGTCATGAATCCTGCTCCAGGGCTTTCAGGCGCGAAATCATCGCTTCGACCTTCTGCCGGGCCAGTTCGTTCTTTTCGATCAGATGAGCGCGTTCTTCTTTCCACATCCTCTCGTTCGCGAGCAGTTGCCGGTTGTGCGCCTTGAGCTGTTCCACGCGCTGGATCAGGTGTTCCAGGCGGGTGGCGAGTGCTTTCAGGTCGGCATCTTCCATGGGCTTTCTACTCGGCGATGAGTGGACGGGGACTATACAGGACCGGCCCGATCCAGGGACAAACCCCGCGGCGACGTCGCATGGTCTTGGCGCGCGTGCCGATGCTAGGATACGAGGCCGTCATTCTAGTGATTGCGCCCCCCGGCGCCTAGCCACCCATGCCCAGCCCGAACTCCCCGTATTCCGCATTCGCCGCGCTGCTCGCCAGCACCGGTCAGCCCGTTTCCCCTGCCGAACTCCACGGCCTGCTCCTGGGGCGCAGTTGCGCCGGAGCGGGCTTCGAGCCCGAGCCCTGGCTGGAGGACGCCGCCGAGCTGCTCGGCGCCTCGCCCGAGGACAACCTGCGCCAGGCCCTGATCGGCCTGCAGGAGATGGTCAAGGGTGAACTCACCGGCGGCGAGATGGCCGTCGTGCTGTTGCTGCCCGACGATGAAACGCCCCTGTCCGAACGCGCTGCGGCCCTGGGTCAGTGGTGCCAGGGCTTCCTCGGCGGCTTCGGCCTCACCGCGCGTGAAGGTGCGCTGTCAGGCGAAGCGGTCGAAGTCCTACAGGACCTTGCCTCCATCGCCCAGGTGCAGAGTGCTCTGGAAGATTCCGAGGACGGCGAGACCGACTACATGGAAGTGATGGAGTACCTGCGCGTCGCCCCCCTGTTGCTGTTCAGCGAATGCAACCGGGGCGCCGCACCGGCGCCGAAGACCTCCCTGCACTGACCCGCGTCACGGGTGCCATCCCGGCACCCTCGATCAAGGAGCGCGCATGACCCGTATCCCGAAGTCCGAATTCGCCCGTCGCCGCAAGGCGCTGATGGAGCAGATGGTGCCCAACAGCATCGCCATACTGCCCGCCGCGCCGGTTCACATCCGTAACCGCGATGTCGAGCACGTCTACCGCCAGGACAGTGACTTCCAGTACCTCAGCGGTTTCCCCGAGCCGGAAGCGGTGATGGTGCTGATCCCCGGACGCGAACACGGCGAATACGTGCTCTTCTGCCGCGAGCGTGATCCCGAGCGTGAACTGTGGGACGGCCTGCGTGCCGGCCAGGACGGCGCCACTCGCGATTACGGCGCTGACGACGCCTTCCCCATCGGCGACATCGACGACATCCTCCCCGGCCTGATCGAAGGCCGCTCGCGGGTCTACTACTCCATCGGCACCAACCCCGAGTTCGACCACCACCTCATGGAGTGGGTCAACGTGATCCGCTCCAAGGCCCGCCAGGGTGCCCAGCCGCCGAACGAGTTCGTCGCCCTGGACCACCTGCTGCACGACATGCGCCTGTACAAGTCCGCCGCCGAGATCAAGGTCATGCGCGAGGCCGGCGAAGTTTCCGCCCGTGCCCATGTCCGCGCCATGCAGGCCGCCCGTGCCGGCCTCTACGAATACAGCCTGGAAGCCGAGCTGGAATACGAGTTCCGCAAGGGCGGCGCGAAGATGCCCGCCTACGGCTCCATCGTCGCCGCCGGCAAGAACGCCTGCATCCTGCACTACCGCGAGAACGACGCCCCCCTCAAGGACGGCGACCTGGTGCTGATCGACGCCGCCTGCGAGCTGGACTGCTACGCCAGCGACATCACCCGCACCTTCCCCGTCAGCGGCCGCTTCAGCCCCGAGCAGAAGGCCATTTACGAGCTGGTACTGGCCGCCCAGGAGGCTGCCTTCCTCGAGATCGCCCCCGGCAAGCACTGGAACGAAGCTCACGAAGCCACGGTGCGGGTGATCACCGCCGGCCTGGTGGAGCTGGGGCTGCTGCAGGGCGAGGTGGACGAACTGATCGCCCGCGAAGCCTACAAGCCCTTCTACATGCACCGTGCCGGCCACTGGCTGGGCATGGACGTGCACGACGTCGGCGAATACAAGGTCGGCGGCGAATGGCGCGTCCTCGAACCCGGCATGGCGATGACCGTCGAGCCCGGCATCTACATCGGCGTCGACAATCAGGACGTGCCGAAGAAGTGGCGCGGCATCGGCGTGCGCATCGAAGACGATGTCGTGGTCACCCGGAAAGGCTGCGAGATCCTCACCGGCGGTGTACCCAAGACCGTTGCCGAGATCGAAGCCCTGATGGCCGCCGCCCGCAGCGAGGCCGCCTGACATGGCCCGCACCCAACTGGCGATCGTCGGCGGCGGCCTGGTGGGTGCCAGCCTGGCCCTGGCCCTGCAGCAAGGTGCCCGCGAGCGGGGCTGGAAGATCGTCCTCATCGAGCCCTTCGCACCCGGCAACAGCTACCAGCCCAGTTACGACGCCCGTTCCTCCGCCCTCTCCTTCGGTACCCGGCGCATCTACGAACGCCTCGGCCTGTGGCCGGCCATCGCCCAGCGCGCCGAACCCATCCTGCAGATCCACGTCTCCGACCGCGGCCGCTTCGGCGCGGCGCGGCTGGCTGCCATCGAAGAGGGTGTCCCCGCCCTCGGCTACGTGGTGGAGAACGCCTGGCTCGGGCAGTGCCTGTGGCAGGCCCTGGACCCGGACGTGGTCACCTGGCACTGCCCGGCGGAAGTGGTGCGCATGGAGCCGCTGGAAGGCGGCTACCGCCTCAGCCTCAACGATGAGACCCAGCTCGAATGCGACCTGGCGATCCTCGCCGACGGCGGCCGCTCCAGCCTGCGCGAGCAACTGGGCATCGGTGTGCGTCGCAACCCCTACGGGCAGACCGCGCTGATCGCCAACGTCAGCCCGCTGGAGTCCCACCGTGGTCAGGCCTTTGAGCGCTTCACCGACGAAGGCCCCATGGCCCTGCTGCCGTTGCCGGAAAACCGCTGTGCGCTGGTCTGGACCCGGCCGGGCAATGACGCCCAGCGCCTGGCCGGCCTCGACGACCGCGCCTTCCTCGCCGAACTGCAGGCCACTTTCGGCTACCGCCTGGGCGCCTTCGGCCAGGTGGGCGCGCGGCACCTCTACCCGCTCACCCTGATCGAGGCGGAAGAGCAGGTGCGCCCCAACCTGGTGGTGCTCGGCAACGCTGCCCACAGCCTGCACCCCATCGCCGGCCAGGGCTACAACCTGTCCCTGCGCGACACCGTGGCCCTGGCGGAAACCCTGCTGGCCAGCACCGCGCCCCTGGGCGACCTCGCCACCTTGCAGGGCTACCTCGCCAGCCAGCGCCTGGACCAGGACCTGACCGTCGGCTTCTCCGACCAGGTCACCCGGCTGTTCTCCAACAAGGAGCCGCTGCTGGCCACCGGACGCAACCTGGGCCTGCTCGGCCTCGACCTGTTGCCCCCGGCCAAGCGCTGGTTCGCCCGCCAGGCCATGGGCCTGGGCACCCGCCCGGTCTGACCGCGCCATGGCGGACCGCCGACTGGCGCGCAAGGCGCGCATCCTGCGCTGGGCCTTGAACCTCTACCCGCCCTACCTCGGGGCGGGCATCCGCGTGCGGCAGATCAGCGCAGACTTCCGTCTGGTGCGGGTCAAGATGGGCCTGGGCTGGTACAACCGCAACTACGTCCGCACCCAGTTCGGCGGCTCGCTCTACAGCATGACCGACCCCTTCTACATGCTCATGCTGATGCAGTTGCTGGGGCGCGACTACATCGTCTGGGACAAGGCCGCCCACATCGACTTCGTCTCCCCGGGACGGGGACCGGTGTATGCCGAGTTCCACATCGATGACGCGCTGATCGAGCGCATCCGCCAGCACACCGCCGGCGGCGACAAATACCTGCCCGACCTGCACGTCGATGTGCGCGACGGCCACGGCACCCTGGTGGCCCGGGTGCGAAAGACCCTCTACGTGCGGCTCAAGCCGCAGGCGCGACAAGGCGCATAAGGAACGGACATGCAAGCGGATCTGATCATCGTCGGTGCAGGCATGGTGGGCAGTGCCCTGGCCCTGGCACTCAAGGACAGCGGGCTGGACATCCTCCTGATCGACGGCAGCCCCCTCAGCGTCAAACCCTTCGATGCCGATGCGGCATTCGAGCCCCGTGTCAGCGCCTTGTCCGCCGCCAGCCAGCGCATCCTCGACCGCCTCGGCGCCTGGCCGGGCGTCGTCGCGCGGCGCGCCAGCCCCTACGGCGAGATGCAGGTCTGGGATGGCACCGGCACCGGCGCCATCCACTTCTCCGCCGCCAGCGTCCATGCCGACGTGCTCGGCCACATCGTCGAGAACCGCGTGGTCCAGGACGCGCTGCTGGAGCCCCTGCACGACAGCGGCATCGGCCTGATGCCCAATGCCCGCCTCGAACACCTGCGCCATTCCGGCGACGACTGGCTGCTGACCCTGGTGGACGGCCGCCAGCTGCGTGCCCCGCTGGTGATCGCTGCCGACGGCGCCAATTCCGCCGTGCGCCGCCTGGCCGGCTGTGCCACCCGCGAGTGGGATTACCTGCACCACGCCATCGTCACCAGCGTGCGCTGCGAGCAGCCGCACCGGCGCACCGCCTGGCAGCGCTTCACCGACGACGGCCCGCTGGCCTTCCTGCCGCTGGATCGCCAGGGCGACGAGCACTGGTGCTCCATCGTCTGGTCCGCTACCCCGGAAGAGGCCGAGCGGCTCATGGCGCTGGACGACCAAGCCTTCTGCAGCGCCCTTGGTGTGGCCTTCGAGCACCGCCTGGGGCGCGTCGAGCACAGCGACCCGCGCCTGTGCATCCCCCTGCGCCAGCGCCACGCCAAGCGTTATGTCGAGCCCGGCCTGGCGCTGATCGGCGATGCCGCCCACACCATCCACCCGCTGGCGGGCCAGGGGGTCAACCTCGGCTTCCTCGACGCCGCCGTGCTGGCCGAAGTGCTGCTGCACGCCCACGCCCGTGGCGAGCGCCTGGCGGACGAGAAGGTGCTCAGCCGCTTCGAGCGCCGCCGCATGCCCTACAACCTGGGGATGATGGCCGCCATGGAGGGCTTCGAACGCCTGTTCCAGGCCGATCCGTTGCCCCTGCGCTGGCTGCGCAATGCCGGCCTGCGCTGGGTCAACCAGCAGCCGGAGGCCAAGGCGCTGTTCGTGCGCCAGGCCCTCGGCCTCTCCGGGGACCTGCCGGACCTCGCCCGCGCCTGACCGTCCGGGGCCTTGCGCCCCGGAGAAACACCCGGTCATACATGGCTGGCCAGCACGTAACTGAGATTGATTACCATCGCAAGTCTTTCCGACCACGAGAGGCATGAGCAATGAAGGCGCGCAAGACCCTTCTCACCCTGATGGCCGTCGGCCTCGGCATCCCCAGCGTGCAAGCCGCCGACGAGGTGGTGGTGTACTCCTCGCGCATCGACGAGCTGATCAAGCCGGTGTTCGACGCCTACACCGCCCAGACCGGCGTCAAGGTCCGCTTCATCACCGACAAGGAAGCGCCGCTGATGCAGCGCATCAAGGCCGAGGGCGAGAACAGCGTGGCCGACCTGCTGCTCACCGTCGACGGTGGCAACCTCTGGCAGGCCGAGCAGATGGGCATCCTCCAGCCCCTGGGCTCCGACGCGGTCAAGGCCAACATCCCCGCCCAATACCGTTCCAGCAGCGACCAGTGGACCGGCCTGTCGCTGCGGGCCCGCACCCTCGTCTACTCCACCGAGCGGGTGAAGCCCGAAGACCTCTCCACCTACGAAGCCCTTGCCGGCCCGGAATGGGAAGGCCGCCTGTGCCTGCGTTCCTCGAAGAAGGTCTACAACCAGTCGCTGACCGCCGCGCTGATCGAAGCGCAGGGCGCCGAGCGTGCCGAACAGGTGCTCAAGGGCTGGGTCGCCAACCTGGCCACCGACCCCTTCGCCGACGACAACGCGGTGATTCAGGCCGTGGACGCCGGTCAGTGCGATGTCGGCATCGTCAACACCTACTACTACGGGCGCCTGCACAAGCAGAACCCGCAGCTGCGCGCCAAGCTCTACTGGCCCAACCAGGCGGACCGTGGCGTCCACGTCAACCTCTCCGGCATCGGCCTGACCCGTCACGCGCCGCACCCGGAGGCCGCCCGCGCCCTGGTGGAATGGATGACCGGCCCCGACGCCCAGGGCCTGTTCGCCAGCCTCAACCAGGAGTTCCCGGCCAACCCCAAGGTGAACCCGTCTGACGAAGTGGCCGCCTGGGGCTCCTTCAAGGCCGACGACATGCCGGTGGAAGTCACCGGTCAGCGCCAGGCCGAAGCCATCCGCATGATGGACCGGGCGGGGTGGCGCTGAGCCCCACCCAAGGGGTTCTGACGAACCCCGCCGGCGGCGAGGCGGCGCCCCCGCGTTCGCCGCCTCGCCACTGGCACTGGCCGGCGTTCGCCGCCGCCTGCCTGGTGGTCCTGCCGTTGCTGGTGCTGCTGCTGGCCTGGCAGGAAGTTGACCGGGAGATCTGGGCCCACCTCTGGGACACCCAGCTCCCCCGCCTGCTGGGCAACAGCCTGGTGCTGGTGCTTGGCGTCGGCACCGGCGTCACCCTGCTCGGGGTGAGCCTGGCCTGGCTGGTGGCGCTCTGCGAATTCCCCGGCCGGCGCTGGCTCGACTGGGCGCTGATGCTGCCCTTCGCCATTCCGGCCTATGTCCTGGCCTTCGTCTTCATCGGCCTGTTCGACTTCGCCGGCCCGGTGCAGAGCGCCCTGCGCGAATGGTTCGGCAACGACGTGCGGCTGCCCCCGGTGCGTTCCACCGGGGGCGTCATCCTGGTGCTGTCGCTGGTGTTCTATCCCTACGTCTACCTGTTGGCGCGGGCCGCCTTCCTGGCCCAGGGTCGCGGCCTCATGGAGGCTGCCCGCACCCTCGGGCAGTCCCCCTGGCAGGCGTTCTGGCGGGTCGCCCTGCCGGTGGCCTGGCCGGCCATCGGCGCCGGGCTGGCGCTGGCGGTAATGGAGACCCTGGCGGACTTCGGCGCCGTCTCGGTGTTCAACTTCGACACCTTCACCACCGCCATCTACAAGACCTGGTACGGCTTCTTCAGCCTTTCCAGTGCTGCCCAACTGGCCAGCCTGCTGCTGCTAGGCGTCGGCCTGGTGCTTTACGGTGAGCGCCGTGCCCGGGGCGTGCCGCGCCCGGCCAAGGAGCGCGGTCGCGGCGCACCGCTCTACCGGCTGCAGGGCTGGCGTGCCCTCGCCGCCAGCGGCTGGTGCGCCCTGGTGTTCGCCTGTGCCTTCGTCATTCCCCTGCTGCAGCTGCTGGCCTGGTTCTGGCAGCGCGGCCGCTTCGACCTGGACGAGCGCTACCAGGCGCTGGTGCTGCACAGCCTGGCCCTGGCCGGCCTGGCGGCGCTGATCACCGTGGGCGTCGCCCTGCTGCTGGTGTTCGCCCGGCGCCAGCAGCCAACGCGGCCGGTACGTGCCGCCGTGGGCCTGGCCAACCTCGGCTACGCCCTGCCCGGTTCGGTGCTGGCGGTGGCGCTGATGCTGGTGTTCAGCCATCTGGACCGCGCCGTCGTCGTCCCGCTGTCCACCGCCCTCGGCGGTGCCGGCAAACCGCTGCTGCTGGGTGGGCTCAGTGCCCTGCTGGTGGCCTACCTGGTGCGCTTCCTGGCGGTGGCCCACGGCCCGCTGGAGGGGGCGCTGGCGCGGGTCCGCCCGTCGCTGTCGGAGGCGTCCCGCAGCCTGGGCGTGGGTGGGTTCGGCCTGTTCCGCCGGGTCTACCTGCCGCTGCTCACACCGGGGCTGCTGAGTGCCGCGCTGCTGGTGTTCGTCGATGTGCTCAAGGAAATGCCCGCCACCCTGCTGATGCGCCCTTTCGGCTGGGACACCCTGGCCGTGCGGGTCTTCGAGATGACCAGCGAAGGGGAGTGGGCACGGGCCTCGCTGCCGGCCCTCAGCCTGGTGCTGGTGGGGCTGCTGCCGGTGATGCTGCTGATCCGCCGTTCGGCCCGTCCGATGGGTGGCGGATAGCTGCTCGACCAGCCGGTCACCCGTCGGGTGTCCAGTCTCCGACCTTGCAGCTACAATGCGCGCCATTCGTTGCGGCCCGCCCCTCGGACCCCGTGTCACGAAAGGCCCCCGGCAGCCCTGAACGCCAGGATTGGCGGGGGCTCGAGCGCGGATCGCAGTTCGCCAAGCCCGGAAGGAGAAACCCATGGGACAGCGCACACCGCTCCATGACCTGCACTTGGCCCTTGGCGCCAAGATGGTCGATTTCGGCGGTTGGGACATGCCGTTGCACTACGGTTCGCAAGTCGAGGAGCACCACCAGGTGCGCAGCGACTGCGGGGTCTTCGACGTGTCCCACATGACCGTCGTCGACGTTGCCGGCAGCCAGGCCATGGCCTACCTGCAGCGCCTGCTGGCCAACGACGTGAGCCGCCTGCAGAGTCCCGGCAAGGCGCTCTACAGCGTCATGCTCAACGAGCGGGGCGGCGTGGTGGACGACCTCATCGTCTACCTCACCGTCGAGGGCTACCGCGTGGTGGTCAACGCTGCCACCCGTGACAAGGACATCGCCTGGATGCAGCGCCACGCCGAAGCCTTCGACGTGCGCCTGGCCCTGCGCGACGACCTGGCCCTGCTGGCCATCCAGGGCCCCACCGCGCGCCAGCGCCTGGCCGATCTGGTGAGCAGCTCGCGTGCCGCGCTGATCCATGAACTCAAACCCTTCCAGGGGCTGCCCGAAGGCGACTGGTTCATCGCCCGCACCGGCTACACCGGTGAAGACGGGCTGGAAATCATGTTCCCCCGCGACCAGGCCGTGGACATGCTCAACGAGCTGGTCGGCGCCGGCATCTCCCCCATCGGCCTCGGCGCCCGCGACACCCTGCGCCTGGAGGCCGGCCTGAACCTCTACGGCCAGGACATGGACGAGGACACCTCGCCCCTGGCCTCCAACCTCGGCTGGACCATCGCCTGGAAGCCCGCCGAGCGAGACTTCATCGGCCGCAGCGCCCTGGAGGCCGAGCGTGCCGCCGGCCCCCACCCGAAGCTGGTGGGCCTGGTGCTGGAGGAGCGCGGCGTGCTGCGCGCCCACCAGGTGGTGCGGGTCGAGGGCATCGGCGATGGCGAGATCACCAGCGGCAGCTTCTCCCCCACCCTGGGCAAGTCCATCGCCCTGGCGCGGGTGCCGGCGGCCACCGGTGAGCGCGCCGAAGTGGAGATCCGTGGCAAGTGGTACCCGGTTCGCGTGGTCCAGCCGAACTTCGTTCGCAATGGCAGGGCCTTGATCTAAATTTCCCAGGCGGGCTGCCCGCCACTGTCCTTAGGAGCCAGAACAATGAGCAACATTCCCGCCGACCTGCGTTACGCCGCCAGCCACGAGTGGGCGCGCCTGGAAGCCGACGGCACCGTGACCGTCGGCATCTCCGACCATGCCCAGGAGGCCCTGGGCGATGTGGTCTTCGTCGAACTGCCGGAACTGGGCAAGGCCCTGGCCGCTGGCCAGGAAGCCGGTGTGGTGGAGTCGGTGAAGGCCGCGTCCGACATCTACGCGCCGGTCTCCGGCGAAGTCATCGCCATCAACGAGGAACTGGCCGACTCGCCCGAGCGGGTCAACAGCGACCCCTACGGTGCCTGGTTCTTCAAGCTCAAGCCGGCCAACACCGCCGAGCTGGACAAGCTGCTGGACGCTGCCGGCTACGCCGCCGTCGCCGAAGCCTGATCACGCCTGCGCCCCGCAACGGGGCGCGCCCGGTCGGTTGCACCACCGGCCGGGCCTGCGTTCTTCCTGATCGTTCGCCTGGAAATACCTGACCGCTGCCCATACCGGGCAACGGCGGTGTGCGCTCAGTTTTCGCTCTTCAGTTGCAGCCGCGAGAGCAGCCCGATCAGCAGCACGTTGAAGAGGATGACCAGAACACTGTTCGTCAGTGCGAAAAGGCTGATCAGCTCGTTGGACAACTGATCGTAGATGCTGAAGTCGAAGATCGACAGCAGGCGTTCGGCGACCCAGAACAGGTCGATGGCAATGATCAGGATCAGGATGACTTTGAGGGTGGGAATCGGATTGCCCATGGGGCGTGGTCCTTGTGCCGGTTGTGGGAGGCCAGTCTAACCCGGCCTCCCGTTGCGTTCCGTGCGGCGTATCGTCCGTTTCGCGTTATTCGCTGGCGAGGATGGCGCTGGCCAGCGCCTCGTCGCTGGCGGTGAGGTCGGGGTTGTCGGCACGCACCTGGCGCAGCGCGGCCTCCAGATAGGGGCCACGGATCTGCCCGTCGCTGGCGACGAAGCTGCTGGCGTCCTCACGGGCGGCGACGATCAGTTTGTGGTCCTTGAAGGTGACGTAGGTGGAGGCGGTGGTGGCGCCGGAGGAGATCACGTTGCGCCAGAAGGAATCGGCCATGGCCGAACCGGCAGGGAGGCTGATCAGGGCGAGAACGGCGGCAGCAAGACGGGTACGCATGGCGGGCTCCAGGGGGTGGGGGGTACCTGGCACCTTGGATTCCAGGCCCGTGTCCGGAGTTCCGCCGACGCCGATGGGCACCGCCGAAGCGTCACTCGCGATGCAGCGCAGGGTCGTCCGGGTTCAGTTGCTCCAGCTCGGCCAGCAGGGCCTGTACCCGCTGGATCTGCCCCGCCTCGCGCCAGTAGGCGATCAGCGCCAGGCGGGCCTCGCGGTGGGCCGGCTGGCTGTCCAGCACCAGCTCCAGGCGCCGGCAGGCCTCCTCCAGCCGGCCGGCATCGTGCAGCACGGTGGCCAGTACGTAGCCGTAGCCCGGGTTGCCCGGTTCCAGCCTGACGGCTTGTTCGAGTGCCTGCAGTGCGCCGCTGCGGTCGCCCCGACGCAGCAGGGCCAGGCCCCGAGCGTGGTGCAGGGCGCCCGCCTCGGGGTGCCGGGCCAGGGTCTGGTCCAGCAGGGCCAGGGCCTCGTCACCGCGCTGGTTGGTCTCCAGCCACTGGGCCAGGGCGACGCTGCCGGGCAGGTAGTCCGGGTGGCGTGCCAGCAGGGTGCGCAGGCGGCCTTCCACCTGGTCGGCGCGCCCATCGGCCTGCTGCAGCGCAGCCAGGGCGAGCTGCACCTCCGGGCGTTCGGCCTGGCGGCTGAGGGCTGCCTCGTATTCACCGATGGCCTGGCTCCAGGCGCGCTGGTAGTTGCCCAGCCCGGTGGTGCGCATGCCCAGCAGGTCGCGGGCGGCGGCGATGCGCACGCCGCGTACCCGGTCGCTCAGCAGCGGGCCCAGCAGGTCGCGGCGCTGCTCCGGTGGCAGCAGGGCGCTGACGGCACGGATAGCCGTCTCGCGCACCTGGGGCGCGGCGTGGTTGAGGTCGTTGGCGGCCACCTTCAGCGCCCGCTCGCTGGGGTAGGCCGGCAGCTCCGCCAGCAGGGTGGCGCGGCGGATGGCCGGCAGGTCGGCGCGCTCCAGTTGCTGGAACAACGCCCGCGAGGCGCCCGGCTTGCCCTGACGCACCAGGGCCAGGCTTTCGTCATAGCGTGGGGCAGCGGCCTGGGGGCGGCCGTACCAGCGCTCGAACTCGCCCACCAGGGTCTCGCTGGGCAGGTTGGCGTGGCAGGCCTGGCAAGCATCCGAGGTGCCCAGCTTCAGGGCGTGGGCCGGGTCCGGCAGGCTGAAGCGGTGGTCGTGGCGCAGGTCGTTGCCCAGCAACGTGCGTGACGGCATGTGGCAGTCGACGCAGCGCGAGCCGGCCTCGCCGGAGCGGTGGTGATGGTGCTCGGGGCTGCTGTAGTCCCGCGCCCGCAGGCCCCGGTCGTCGATGCCGGCAACGCGGCTGCGGCCCTCGGGGTTGTGGCACTGGGTGCAGAGGCCGTCGCCTTCCACCTTCAGGGTGCCGGCGTGGGGGTCGTGGCAAGTGGTGCAGCTCAGGCCGCGTGCGTACATGCGGCTCTGGGTGAAGGCGCCGTATTCGTAGACCTGCTCCTTGAAGTGGCCGTTCAGCTCGTACAGTTCGCGGGTCAGGGCGGCGGGCAGGTAGTCATCCATGAAGCGGTTCTGCACCTGGTAGCCCTCGCCCAGCGGCGTGCGGCGGGCGTGACAGCGCGCGCAGCTTTCCACCTGGAGGCGGCTGCTGGCACGGCTGAGGTCCAGGCTGAAGCCGGCCTGGGCGTGCAGGCCGCTGAAACGCGCCCATTCCAGGTGGCGCGAGGCCGGGCCATGGCAGGCCTGGCAGCCGACGCCGGGGGTCTGCCATTGGCTGGCATAGCGGTCGGTCGTGGCGTCGTAGTTCTTCCGGTAGCCGCTGGTGTGGCAGTCGATGCACTGCAGGTTGGCGTTCTGCCCGGGTTGGGCCCAATGGCTGCCGGCCCTGCTGTCGATGCCCTGGCCAGTCGGCAGGCGGAACCAGGCCTGGCGCTGCACGTCCCAGGCGATGTCCAGGGCCTGGTAGCGTCCGTCCGGGAAGGCCAGCAGGAGCTGCTGCAACGGTTCGACGCCGATCACCCAGGCCACCCGGTAGTCGCCGGGCTGGCCGTCCGCTCCCGCCGTGCTCACCCAGAAGCCGCCGTCGCGCTGGAAGAAGCGCGTGGCGCCGGCGCCATCCTCGAAGCGGGCGTCGTTGAAGTCGCCCTTCACCGTACCGGCGTTGGCCTCCTGCAGGGCGAGCTGGTGGTGGGAGCCCTTCCAGGCGCGGGCCTGGGGCGCGTGGCAGGTGGCGCACTGCTGCTCGTCCACCCACTGCGCGGGGCTGTCGTCGAGGCTGGCGCGGGGCTGGCTGGCCGGCGTGTAGGGACGCCCGCCAGCGATCCACAGCCAACTGCCCAGCCCCAGCAGCACCGCCAGCGACAGCAGCACCGGCAACACATAGCTGCGGCGTGGGCGGGTGGAGGGCGTGGGGCTCGGATCAGGCATGCAGACGTCCGCTGTGGCGCATGGGCACGGAAGGCGGCAGCTTCCGTGAAGGCATGGGGGCTGTCAAACCAGCGCCTGCGGCTCGCCCGGGTGGGGCCGCTCGCGGCGCAGGTCGCCCGTGTTGGCCTGCAACTGGTGCCGCACCCAGTTGCCGAAGGCACGCACCGCCGGGCGTTCCGCCTTCAGCGGATCGGCTACCAGGTAGTAGCCCCGGGGCGAGTCGATGCGGGTTTCGAAGGGGCGTACCAGCAGACCCCGCGCCAGGGCATCGCCGCTGAGCAGGTTGTCGCCGATGGCCACGCCCTGGGCGGCGATGCAGGCGGACTGGGCGCAATGGGCATCGGAGAAGACGATGCCGCTGGAGGCGTCCACCTGAGAGGCGCCGGCGGTGGCCAGCCAGACCCGCCAGTCGCTGTGGTCGTTCATGTGCAGCAGGGGGAAGTCCGCCAGCTCGGCCGGGTGCTTGAGCCCGCCGTGGGCATTGATCAGGCGCGGGCTGCACACCGGGAAGAAGCGCAAGGCGACGATCTGCTCCACCCACTGGTCCGGCCAGTCGCCCATGCCGTAGGCGATGAACAGGTCGGCCTCGGGATTGCGGGTGTCGTCGGGGGCCCGTGGCGAGACCACCCGCAACTGCACCTGCGGATACTGGCGCTGGAAGGAGCCGATGTGGTGGCACAGCCAGTAGGTGGCGAAGCCGGGGTTGCAGCTCACGCAGAGCCGCCCGGAGACCTCCTGCTGGTCCAGCCCCAGTGCGGCCTCGCGCAGGCTGGAGAGCGCTCGTTGCACGTCCCGTGCATAGCGTTCGCCCCGGTAGGTGAGGCCGATGCCACGGCCGATGCGTTCGGTGAGGGCGAAGCCGAGGGCCTCTTCCAGGCTGCTGATCTGGTGGCTGATGGCGCTGCGGGTCAGGCTCAGCTCGCGGGCGGCAGCGGAGACGCTGCCCAGCCGGGCGACGGCGTCGAAGGCGCGCAGGGCAGTCATCGAAGGAAAGCGCATGGGGGCTCCGGAGCGGTGATGGGGCAGTGAATGGTGAGCAGGATCGAACAATAAGGCAAAAACAATTCGATTGTAGTTGCGTGTTGTTCACCAATACTGGAGCCCTTCCTCCGGCGGAAGCCGGGAGCCCATAACCAGAACAAGAGGTGCTCGCATGGCCCGTTGTGCCCAGGCGCTCGTCCAGTTGCTCGAAGGCTACGGTGTCGACACCGTCTTCGGCATTCCCGGCGTGCATACCGTCGAGCTGTATCGCGGCCTGCACGGCAGCCGCCTGCGGCATGTCAGCCCGCGTCACGAGCAGGGGGCCGGCTTCATGGCCGACGGCTATGCCCGTGCCAGCGGCAAACCGGGGGTGTGCTTCATCATCACCGGCCCAGGCATGACCAACATCCTCACCGCCATGGGCCAGGCCTACGCCGACTCGGTGCCCATGCTGGTGATCTCCACCACCAGCCGCCGCGAGCACCAGGCCCTGGGCCACGGCTACCTCCACGAACTGCCGGATCAGCGCGCCATGGTCGCCGGCGTCTGCGCCTTCAGCCACACCTTGCAGCGTCCTGACGAGTTGCCCGAGGTGCTGGCCCGCGCCTTCGGCCTGTTCCGCTGCGCCCGCCCGCGCCCGGTGCACATCGAGATTCCGCTGGATGTACTGGAAATGCCCGCCGACGGCCTGGACCTGCGTCCGCGCCCGCTGCCCGAGGCCGCCGCGCCGGCACCGGCCGCCGTGGCCGAGGCGGCTGCTGTGCTGGCCCGCGCCCGGCGCCCGCTGATCCTCGCCGGCGGCGGGGTCCGGGGTGCCGGCCCTGCCCTGCGCCAGTTGGCCGAGCGCCTGCAGGCGCCGGTGGCCCTCACCACCAACGCCCGGGGCCTGCTGGAACCCGGGCATCCGCTGCTGCTCGACGGGGTGCAGTCCGCTGCCCACGGCCGGGCGCTGTTCGCCGAGGCCGACGCGGTCCTGGCCGTCGGGACCGAGCTGGGCGAGACCGACTACGACTTCTTCGGCCTCGGCCCCTTCCGTGTCGAGGCACCGCTGATCCGCCTCGACATCGACCCGCTGCAGGTGCTCGGTGCCGCCCGGGCCGACATCGGCCTGCTGGGCGATGCCGGCCTCGGCCTGGCGGCGTTGCTGGCAGCACTGCCCGCCGGGGCGGGCGACGGTGACTGGGCCCGGGCCGCCGTGGCGCGGGTCAACGCCTGCGAGCGCGACGGCTGGAGCCCCCGCCAGCGGGCGATGCAGGCCCTGCTGGATACCCTGCGCGACAGCCTGCCGGCACCGATCCTGGTGGGCGACTCCACCCAGCCGGTGTACCAGGGCGCCCTGGGCTACCGGGCCCCGGCGCCGGTCAGTTGGTTCAACGCCGGTACCGGCTACGGCACCCTCGGCTATGCCCTGCCGGCGGCCATCGGCGCCAAGCTGGCCTGCCCCCACCGCCCGGTGCTGGCGCTGGTGGGCGATGGCGGCCTGCAGTTCTCCAGCGCCGAGCTGATCGCCGCCCGCGAGGCCGGGGCCGGGGTGATCCTGGTGCTGTGGAACAACCACTGCTACGGCGAGATCCGCGACAGCATGCTGGCCCGCGAGGTGCCGCCGCTGGGGGTGGACATCCTCGCGCCGGACTTCGCCGCCCTGGCCCGCGCCTGCCATGTGCGCCACCACCGCGTGGCCGGCCTGGAGGCGCTGGGTGCGCTGCTCGGCGAGCTGGACGGGAGCGCCGAGCCGCACCTGGTCGAGCTCGACGCCGCCGACTTCCTGCCTGCCTGAGCCCGGAGCGCCCATGTCTGCCAAAGCCTTTGCCCTCGATTGGGTGGAACGTCATCGCCAGCCGCTGTCCGACTGGCACCAGGTGATCTGGCACTTCGCCGAGCCGGCCTTCCGCGAGTACAAGTCCTGCGCCTGGTACGTCGACCTGCTGCGCCGCGAGGGCTTCACCGTGGAGGAGGCCAGCGGCGGCATGCCCACGGCCTTCTGCGCCACCTTCAGCAGCGGCGACGGCCCGGTGCTGGCCAGCTACGCCGAGTACGACGCGGTGCCCGGCAACTGCCAGGCCGCCACCACCCGGCCGATGCCCCGCGAGGGCCTGTCGCGCTTCGCCCCGGGCCACACCGACCCGCACTCGGCCCTGGGCATCAGCGCCCTGGGCGGGGTGCTGGCCGCCAAGGCCGCCATGCAGGCGCATGGCCTCAAGGGCACCCTGCGCTTCTTCGGCGAGCCGGCTGAGAAGCTGCGCGCCTCCAAGCCGGTACACGCGGCCAAGGGGTATTACGACGGCCTCGACGCGGCCATCAGCTTCCACCCCACCTACCTGCTGCCGCTGAACAACACCACCACCTGGGACACCCACTGCGGCATCGCCTACGCCTACATCTACAGCTTCACCTGCGAGGCGCCCCAGGACTGGATCGCTGCCGACCCCTACAGCCCGATCCCGCAGAACCACCTGGCGGCTCGCGCGCCGGGCGCCAACGACGCGCTGGTGCACTTCTACACCCTCAACGAGAGCCTGCGCCGTTCCACCCTGCCGTTCAGCGGCCTGTGGAGCTTCAACGAGGCCATCCTCACCGCCGGCCAGGCCACTGCCGACAACCTGCCGCCGCACCTGGCGCAGATCCAGTACCTGCTGCGCTGCGATTCCATCGAGCAGGCCGAGACCATTTCCCGGGTGATGGACAACAACGCTGCAGCGGCGGCCCTGGCCACCGGCTGCCAGTGGAAGAAGACCTGGGTGTGCAAGTCCCGCGGCGGGCTGCCCAACCATGTGCTGGCCCAGGCCACCTACGACAACCTCGCCGCCGTCGGTGCGCCGCAGTGGGGCGAGGCGGCCATCGCCGTGGCCCGGGAGATCCAGGCCAACCTGGGGCTGGAGCCCATGGAGCGGCCCTTCCTCGCCGCCACCGAGGCCCTCATCGACCCCCGCGAGTGCGAGCGCCAGTTGCGCCTGCAGATGCCGGCGTGGCAGCGCCACCTCACCTCCGACGACTACCCGGAATACACCTGGCATTGCCCGACGGTGCGCCTGCTGGTGGCGCGGCCGATGCTCGCCGCCGCCGGCACGCCCTACCCGGACTGGGTGGCCAATGCCCTGGGCGGCATACGCGAAACCATCGACCCGATGATCCAGGTGGCGGCCAAGACCATCGCCGCGACCCTGGTGGACCTGCTCACCCGGCCCGAGTTGCTGTGGGCCGCGCGGGACGAGTTCGTCCGGCGCACCGGGGGCGGCATCGGCGGCGAGCATTGGCAGGCACCGCTGTTGCCGGCCGATTTCGAGGCGCCGCACCGGTTCCGCTGGCCGGAGTACATCCGCACCGTGCGGGGCGAAGAGTGGTGGATTCCGGCGCGGGACGACGAATGAACGGGAGCGAAGCGATGAACCAGGCATGTGACGGCGCCACCCCGGTGGTGGCCATCGAGGGGCTGCACAAGAGCTACGGCGACCATGCCGTGCTCAAGGGCATTTCCCTGGAGGCGCGGGAGGGCGACGTGGTGTCGCTGATCGGCGCCAGTGGCTCGGGCAAGAGCACCCTGCTGCGCTGCATCAACCTGCTGGAGATTCCCGACGCCGGCAGCCTGCGCATCAACGGCGAGGCCGTGCTGCTCAAGCGTGACCGCCACGGCCATGGGCGCATCGGCGACCCGCGCCAGGTGGAGCGCCTGCGGGCGCGGCTGGCGATGGTGTTCCAGAACTTCAATCTGTGGCCCCACCGCACGGTGCTGGAAAACATCATCGAGGCGCCCGTGCACGTGCTCGGCGAACCCCGTGCCGAGGCCATCGCCCACGCCGAGCAGTTGCTGGAGCGGGTCGGCCTGGCGGACAAGCGCCATGCCTACCCGGCCTTTCTCTCCGGTGGCCAGCAGCAGCGCGTGGCCATCGCCCGGGCGCTGGCCGTGCGGCCCCGGGTGATGCTGTTCGACGAGCCCACCTCGGCGCTGGACCCGGAGCTGGTGGGCGACGTGCTGCGGGTGATCCGCAGCATCGCCGAGGAGGGCCGCACCATGATCCTCGTCACCCACGAGATGGCCTTCGCCCGTGATGTCTCCAGCCAGGTGGTGTTCCTCCACCAGGGCCGCATCGAGGAACAGGGTCCGCCCGAGCAGGTGCTGCTGGACCCGCGCAGCGAGCGCTGCCGACAGTTCGTGATGGCCCAGGACAACCGCTGAATCCCCTGACAACAACGACCACAACCGAGGGAATGCACATGAAGAAAACCCTTCTCGCCCTGCTCCTGGCCACCGCCAGCCACGCAGCGACGGCCCAGGAAACCATCGTCTTCGGCATCGCCCTGGAGCCCTACCCGCCGTTCTCCTTCAAGAGCGGCAAAGGTGAATGGAGCGGCTTCGAGCCGGAACTGATCCGCGCAGTGTGCGAACGCCTGCAGGCCCAGTGCCCGCTCAACGAGATGGCCTGGGACGGGCTCATCCCGGCGCTCAAGGCGCAGCAGGTGGACGTGGTGCTGAACTCCCTGTCGATCACCCCCGAGCGGCGCCAGGTGGTGGACTTCAGCGAGCCCTATTTCTTCACCCCGGCGCTGTGGGTCGCCGACCGCAGCCTCGACGTGGCGCCCACGCCGGAAGGCCTCAAGGGCCTGATCATCGGCGTGCAGGGCTCCACCACCCACTCGGCGTACGTCAAGGCGTACTACGGCAAGACTTCCACCGTGCGCTACTACAACGACCAGGACGACCTGCTCGCCGACCTGCGCAGCGGCCGGGTCGACATCCTCCTCGCCGACCAGTTGGCGGTGGAGCCGCTGCTCGACCTGCCGGACAACGCCATGCTCGCCAGCAAGGGCGTGGCCCCCCAGGACCCGTTGCTGGGTGAAGGCGTCGGCGCGGCGGTGCGCAAGGGCAATGATGCCCTGCGCGAGCGCCTCAACCAGACCCTGCAGGCGCTGCGCGACGATGGCACCTACGACGCCATCCGCAGCCGCTACTTCAAGACCGACATCGCGGCACGACCATGATGGCGCCCGATTTCTCCCAACTGCTGTTCGCCGACGGCTGGCTGCAGGCCCTGGCCCAGGGTGCTATCCGCACCCTGGGCATCTCCCTGGGGGCGTTCGTGCTCGGGCTGGCGCTGGGGCTGAGCGTGGCCCTGCTGAAGCTGTGGGGGCCGCGCTGGCTGGTGATCTGGGCCAACTGCTACACCACGCTGTACCGCGCGGTGCCGGAGCTGCTGCTGATCCTGCTGCTGTACTACGCCGGCTCCGACCTGCTCAACCTGCTGATGGCCGCCGCCGGCCAGCCGCCGGTTGAGGTCAACGGCTTTCTCGCCGCCATCGTGGTGCTGGGCATCGTCCAGGGCGCCTATTCGGCGGAGATCATCCGTGGCGCCATCGAGGCCATCCCGGTGGGCCAGGTGGAGGCGGCGCGGGCCTATGGCATGAGGCCGCTGCTGGTGCTGCGGCGGGTGCTGCTGCCGAGCATGCTGCCCCACGTGGTCGCCGGGCTCTCCAACCTCTGGCTGGTGCTGGTCAAGGACAGCGCGCTGATCAGTGTGGTGGGCTACAGCGAGCTGCTGGGCGCGGGGCGCCAGGCGGCGGCTTCGACCAAGCACTACCTGATGTTCTACCTGGTGGTCGCGGCCTTCTACTACGTCATCACCCTGTGTTCCGGGCTGGTCTTCCGCCGTATCGAAGCGCGCTTCGAGCGGTGGATGCCCCGGCTCGCCTAGGAGGCCCCGTGGACTTTTCCTGGTTGGACGGTTTCATCGGCGAGCTTTCCCGTGGTGTGCTGCTGACGGTGCAGCTGCTGCTGGTGTCGGCGGTCTTCGGCTTCCTGCTCGCCGTTGCCGTAGCCCTGGCGCGGCTGGCCCGCAACCCGCTGCTGGCCGGCGCGGCGCGGTTCTACACCAGCGTGCTGCGAGGCACGCCGTTGCTGGTGCAGATCTACATCCTCTACTACGGCCTCGGCAGCGTGTTCGCCAGCTTCCCGCTGATCCGCCACAGCCTGCTCTGGCCCTACCTGCGCGAGGGCTTCTGGTACGTGGCGCTGGCCCTGACCCTGAGCGTGGGGGCCTATGTCGGCGAGGTGCTGCGCGGTGGCTTGCGGGCGGTGCCCCGGGGCGAGCTGGAGGCGGCGCGGGCCTACGGCATGCGACCCGGGCAGGTGCTGCGGCGGGTGTGGATGCCGCGGGCCCTGCAGATGCTGCGCCCGGCCCTGGCCGGGGAGAGCGTGATGCTGCTCAAGTCCACGGCGCTGGCCTCCACCGTGGCGGTGACCGACCTGCTGGGGGCGGCGAACCTGGTGCGCGCGCAGACGCTGAAGGTGTACGAGCCGTTGCTGGTGGTGGCGGTGGTGTACATCGTCCTCGCCTTCCTCATCGAACAGGGCTTCGCGCGCATCGGCCGTACGCCGCAGCGCCAGGCCTGAATCCATGGACCCGGACCCCAAGGAGCCATGCATGAAGTATTCATCCCTGGTCGGGCGCATCAGCGGCGAGACCGTCAGCGCCTGGGACATCCACTACGCGGCCTGTGCCGCCCAGGCGCGCGGCGAGGACGCCATCGTGCTGAGCATCGGCGACCCGGACTTCACCACCGCCGAGCCGATCCGCGCGGCGGCCGTCGAGGCCCTGGCCCAGGGCGACACCCACTACACCGAGGTGATCGGCCGTGCTGCCCTGCGCGAGGCCATCGCCGCCAAGCAGCGCCGGCTGCTGGGCATCCCGGTGGGTGCCGAGCAGGTGGCGGTGGTCGCCGGGGCGCAGAACGGCCTGTTCGCTACGGCGCTGTGCCTGTTCGAGGCCGGCGACGAGGTGCTGGTGCCGGAGCCGATGTACCTGACCTACGCCGCCAGCATCCAGGCCTCCGGCGCCCGCCTGGTGAGCATCCCGCAGCCGGCGGAGGGCGACTTCCGCCTCACAGCCGAGGCCCTGGAAGCGGTGCTCACGCCGCGCACCCGGGGCATCGCCCTGGCGACGCCGAACAACCCCACCGGCAACGTCTACACCGCCGAGGAGCTGCAGGCGGTGGCCGAGGTGGCCCGTCGTCATGACCTCTGGGTGATTTCCGACGAGGTGTACGGGCAGCTCACCTACGAGCGCAGCCACCGCAGCATCGCCAGCCTGGAGGGCATGGCGGCGCGCACGGTGGTGCTCAACAGCCTGTCCAAGACCCACGCCATGACCGGCTGGCGGGTGGGCTGGGTGGTGGCGCCGCCGGCACTGATCGGCCACCTGGAGAACCTGATGCTGTGCATGATCTACGGCCTGCCGGGCTTCATCCAGGCTGCCGCGCTGAAGGCCCTGGAGCTGGACGAGACAGTGGTTGGCGAAGCCCGCGAGACCTACCGGCGGCGCCGTGACCTGGTGGTGCGGGGGCTCGCCGATGTGCCGCTGCTGCGCTGCAAGGTGCCGGAGGCGGGCATGTTCATGCTGGTGGACGTGCGCGAGACGGGGCTCTCGGGCATGGACTTCGCCTGGCGGCTGTTCCGCGAGACCGGTGTCTCGGTGCTCGATGCCGAAGCCTTCGGCGCCAGTTGCCGGGGCTTCGTGCGGCTCTCGTTCACCGTCTCCGATACCGAGCTGGAGGAAGCCTGCCGTCGCATCGCCGGCTTTATCCAGCGCCTGCAACGCTCGCGCTGACCCACCGCAATTCCTGACCTAACCAGGCTCACGGTGCGTTCGCGCGCCGGGCCTGGCCACGCCCGAAAATCACAAGGTGCCGCCATGACTGACGCCGACAACTTCTCCTCGACCCATTCGGCCACGGGCCATTTCGCCGACCTGATCCTCGACAACGGCCGCTTCTACACCCAGGACCCGGCGCAGCCCTGGGCCGAGGCGGTGGCCATCGGCGGGGGGCGCCTGCTGGCCGTGGGCAGCCGTGCCGCCGTGCAGGTGCTGCGCGGCCCGCAGACCCGCGTGCATGACCTCGACGGCGCCTTCTGCATGCCCGGCCTGCACGACATGCACACCCACCCGGACCTGGCCCTGGCGCCGCGCTACAGCGACGACCTTGACGTTGGCCTGGAAGACCCGACGCCGGAGCAACTGGCGGCGGCGATCCGCGCCTATGCCGATGCCCACCCCGGCGCTGGCTGGATCCACGGCCAGTACTGGGTGCGCTACACCTTCCGCGAGGCGGGCCTGGTGCCCGGCCGCGCCTGGCTCGATGCAGTGATGCCGGACCGCCCGGTGGCGCTGCTGGACCGCATGTGGGGGACGATGATGGTGAACTCGAAGGCGTTGCAGCTCGCGGGCATCGACCGCCATACCCCCGACCCGCGCAACGGCTACCTGGAGCGCGACCCGCTGACCGGCGAGCCCACCGGGCTGATGATCGACGGCGCCTACGCGATGATCCACGCCGCCATGCCGCCCACCCCGGTGGCGGTGCTGCGCCGGGCCTACCGCGACGGCGTGCACTTCCAGAGTTCACGCGGGGTCACGGCGAGCAAGTACGTGCACGTCTGCGAGCACCGTCTGCAGGCGCTGAAGGCGCTGGATGATGCCGGCGAGCTGACGGTGCGCATCGAGGCGGCGATCAGTTGGCAGGACGACATCTTCCCGGTGCGTCGGCGCTGGGAGCTGCTGGCCGGCGAGCGCCACTACTACCGCAGCGCCCGGCTGAGCGCCAACGCGGTGAAATTCCACTTCGACGGCACGGTGGAGCCGCGCTCCTCCTTCCTGCTGACGCCCTGGCCGAACGAGTCGGACTGGCGCGGCAAGCTCAACCTCACCCCGGAACACATCACCGACATGCTGGTGGACATGGACCGCCGGGGCATCCGGGTGATCGCCCACTGCACCGGCGATGGCGCGTCCGACGTGTTCCTCGATGCGGTGGCGGAGGCACGGCGGCGCAACGGCTTCAGCGGGGTGCGCCACCAGTGTGCACACAGCACGTTGCTGCACCCGGGCAACCTGGCGCGCTTCCAGGCGTTGCAGGTGATCGCCGAGTTCTCCCCGGCGGCCTGGTACCCGACGCCCTTCGCCAGTGGCGCGCGTTCGGGCTACGGCCAGGAGCGGCTGAAGCGCATCTACGACTTCAAGGGCGTGCTGGAGGCCGGCGGCACGGCGGTGTTCGGCACCGACTGGCCGGTGGCGTCCATCGATCCCTGGCTGGCGCTGGAGACGATGGTGACCCGGCAAAACCCCTGGAACGACGACCCGGCCTGCTTCGGCGAGCCCATCAGCCTGCCCCAGGCTCTGCGGGTGGCCACCCTGAACGGGGCGCTCGCCATGGGGCTGGAGGCCAGCACTGGCAGCCTGGAAGTGGGCAAGGCGGCGGACCTGATCGTGCTCGACCGCGACCTGTTCGCCCAGCCGGCGCGCAACTACATTCACCGCACCCAGGTGCTGCTGACCTTCGTCGAGGGGCAACTGGTGTACGACCGGGGCGAGGCGCTGGTGGGCCTGGGGCTGCAGGCGGTGTGGCGTGGCGAGCCGCCGGTGATCGAGTCGGGGGCACGCCAGGATGGCTGAGCGCATCGCGGTCACGGTGGTGGCAGGCTTTCTGGGGGCAGGCAAGACCACGCTGCTCAACCGCATGGTGCGGCAGGCTGGGGACAGCCGGCTGGCGGTGATCGTCAACGATTTCGGCGCGCTGAACATCGATGCGGCGCTGGTGGCCGAGGTGACCGATGCGGTGTACAGCCTGCAGAACGGCTGCATCTGCTGCACGGTGCAGGAGGACCTGCTGGCGCAGTTGGCCAGCCTGGCGCAGCTCTCGCCGCGCCTGGAGCGCATCGTCATCGAGTGCAGCGGTGTTTCCGACCCGCAGCGCATCGTGCAGACCCTGGGTTATCCACAGTTGCGCGGTCTGCTGCGGCTGGACCTGGTGATCACCCTGGTGGACGCCACGCGGCACCTGGAGCTTGAGGGCGACTACGCACGCCTGGCCCGCGCCCAGTTGGCAGCGGCCGATGTGCTGCTGCTGAACAAGGCGGACCTGGTGGACGAGGCCGCCCTGGCCGCCGTGCGGCAGGCCCTGCCGGGGCGGGCGCTGGTGCATGTCGGGGTGCAGGCCGACCTGCCGGAGGCGCTGTGGCTGGAGCCGGCGCTACGGACGCCGGGGTTGGTGCCGGTGGTGGGCGTGGCCCATACCGATCTGTTCGAAAGCTGGTTGTGGAGCAGTGGCGAGCGCTTCGACGGGGCGCGCCTGCAGGCCTGGCTGGGGCAGGTGCCGGCGGAGGTCTTCCGCATCAAGGGCTGCATACGGTTGGCCGGACGGGAGGAGAGCCTCTGGCTGCAGCAGGTGGGCGGACGCAGCCAGTTCGAGGTGATGGTGGAGCGGGCCGAACGTTCGCAACTGGTGTTCATCGCCCGGCAGGGGTTTGCCGGGCGTGAAGCGTTGGAGTGTGGTCTGCGCGACTGCCTGGGCTGAGTGACTCAGCGGCCGTCGCGGAAGGCGGTCCAGATTTCGTCGCGGGTGGCGCCGAGCTTCTCGGGCAGCGGCTCCAGGGCGAACAGGCGGCGCTTGGTCTCCTTGTCCGGGTAGAGGCCGGGCTGGTCACGCAGGCTGGGGTCGAGGAACTGGCGCGAGTCGACGTTGCCGTTGGGGTAGAGGGTTTCGCTGGTGATCCGGGCGGCGACTTCGGGCTGCATCAGGAAGTCGATGAAGCGGTGGGCCAGGTCGGCGCGGTTGGCGCTCTTGGGGATGGCCAGGTTGTCGATGAACAGCACCGAGCCCTCATCCGGTACCACGAAGCGCACCGGCTGGCCGGCGGCTGCGGCGTTCAGGGCGTCGCCGACCCAGGCCATGGCGACGCACAGGTGGCCCTTGTTGAGGTCTTCGATGTAGCGCTCGCTGTCGATGTAGCGAAGGTTCGGGCGCAGGCCTGCCAGGACTTCGGCCGAGCGCTTGAGGCGGCTGGGCGCGGTGCGGGCGAGGCTGCGGCCCTGGTAGGTCATGAGCACGGAGAGGGCTTCGTCCGGGGCGTCCAGCACGCTCATCCCGCAGCTGGAGAGGCGTTTGCTCTGTTCGGGGTCGAAGAGTACGGCCCAGCTGTTGGGCAGCGGGCCGCCGAAGGCTTTCTCGGCCTGCGGGCCGTTCACGGCGAGGCCGACGGCGCCCCACAGGTAGGGCACGGCGTAGCGGTTGTCGGGGTCGACGCCAGCGAGCTTGCTCATCAGTTGCGGGTCGAGGTGCTTGCGGTTGGGCAGGCGGGCGAGGTCCAGCGGCTGCAGCTTGCCGGCGCGGATCAGCTCGGGAAGGTTGTTGTGGGAGGGCACCACCACGTCGACCGCTTCGCCGCTGTCGATGACCTTGAGCAGCTCTTCGGCGCTGGTGAAGGTGTGGTAGTCGACACGGATGCCGGTCTGCTGCTCGAAGTCCTTGAGGACCTGGGGCGCGATGTAGTCATTCCAGTTGTAGACGCGGATGCTCTCGTCGGCGGCGGCAAGGGTCGGCAGCAACGCGAGCAGCATTGGGGCGAGGAAGCGGGGCATGGAGTCCTCCCTGGTGGATGGCGCAGCATTGTGCGGCGGCATGAAGTTCAGCAGGTTGATTCACATCAGCGCCTGGGCCTCTCTAGCTCGGGCCTTTGCGCGTCTTCCACTGCCCATGCCAGGCGCCGGGCGGCAGATTGCAGGCAAAAAAACGCCGGCCCTGGGGCCGGCGTTTCTGGACTCGATTACACGGTATGCAGGTACCAGTTGTATTCGAGGTCGGAGATGGAGTGCTCGAACTCCTCCAGCTCGCTTTCCTTGCACGCGACGAAGATGTCGATGTAGTCCGGGCTGATGTACTTGGCCAGGATTTCACTGTCATCCAGCTCGCGCAGGGCGTCGCGCAGGTTGTTCGGCAGGCTCTGCTCCAGTTGCTCGTACGAGTTGCCTTCGATGGGCGCACCGGGCTCGATCTTGTTGGTCAGGCCGTGGTGGATGCCGGACAGGATGGCCGCCATCATCAGGTACGGGTTGGCGTCGGCACCGGCTACGCGGTGTTCGATGCGCACCGCATCGGAGCTGCCGGTGGGCACGCGAACGGCCACGGTGCGGTTATCCAGACCCCAGCTCGGCGCGTTCGGCACGTAGAACTGTGCGCCGAAGCGGCGGTAGGAGTTGACGTTGGGGCAGAGGAAGGCCATCGAGGCGGCCATGGTCTCGAGCACACCGCCGACCGCATGACGAAGGGCGGCGTTCTGCTCGGGATCATCGGCAGCGAAGATGTTCTTGCCGGTCTTCTTGTCGATCAGGGAAATGTGCACATGCAAGCCGTTGCCCGCCTGGCCCGGGTAGGGCTTGGCCATGAAGGTGCTGTCCATTTCATGGTCGTAGGCGATGTTCTTGATCAACCGCTTGAGCAGGACCGCGTAGTCGCACGCCTTGAGGGCGTCGGTCACGTGGTGCAGGTTGACTTCGAACTGGGCGGGGGCGCTTTCCTTGACGATGGCGTCGGCAGGGATGGCCTGGACCTTGGCGCCTTCGAGAATGTCCTGCAGGCAGTCGGCGTACTCGTCGAGGTCGTCGATCAGGTAGACCTGGGTGGACTGCGGGCGTTTGCCTGAGATCGGAGAGCGCGGCGGCTGTGGGCGACCGTTCACGTTCTCCTGGTCGATCAGGTAGAACTCCAGCTCGAACGCGGCACAGATGGCGAGCCCCATCTCGTCGAACTTCTCCACGACCTGGCGCAGGACTTCACGCGGGTCGGCGAAGAACGGCTCGCCTTCGATTTCGTGCATAGTCATCAGCAGTTGCGCGGTGGGGCGCTTCTGCCAGGGCTCATCGCACAGGGTGCCGGGGATCGGATAGCAGATGCGGTCCGCATCGCCGATGTCCAGGCCGAGGCCAGTGCTTTCGACGGTGGAGCCATTGATGTCGAGAGCAAATAAGGAGGCGGGGAGGTTGATGCCTTTTTCGTAGACCTTGTGGAGACTGGCGCGTTCGATTCGCTTGCCTCGAACCACTCCATTCATATCTGCGATCAGGAGATCGACGAACTGGACCTCAGGATGTTCCTTAAGGAACTCGTTCGCTTCTTGAAGCTGAACGGCACGCGGGGGTACCGACATGATGCAACACCTTTCTTGTTAAAAATATCAATCACGTATTGACTAGGGGTTGAGTCAATCGAAAAGCCCCTTGGATGTCAATAGCGCCGTATTTTGCCCTAAAGCAGGGCTCGATGGCCAATTTTGGGGCGTTTCAGGGCATCTTGGCCCTGCTCGGAGCCATGTCTGGCGCGGCGTCCAGTGGGGTGTGTTCAATTTTTTACAGCCCTATTGTGTAAAAAAATGAACAACGCTAAGCTCGGCCAAAACCCATAACAGCAATAAAACGGGTGCCCCATGTCTCGCCTGCCGTTGATCGGCGTAACCGCTTGCACCAAGCAGATCGGTCCACATCCCTACCATGTTGCAGGTGACAAATATCTTCGGGCAGTAGCTCTTGGGGCTGGCGGTATTCCTCTCATCATTCCGGCACTGGGCGATATTCTGGACATCGATGCCCTGCTGGAGAGTCTAGACGGACTCCTGTTCACCGGTTCGCCTTCCAACGTAGAACCTCATCTTTATTCCGGTCCGGCCAGTGCGCCCGGCACCCTCCATGACCCCGAACGCGATGCCATCACCCTGCCGTTGCTGCGTGCTGCAGTCGAGCGTGGCGTGCCGGTGCTGGGCATCTGCCGGGGCTTCCAGGAAATGAACGTGGCCTTCGGCGGCTCGTTGCACCAGAAGGTGCATGAGGTCGAGGGTTTCATGGACCACCGTGAGCCTGAAGACCAGCCGCTCGAAGTCCAGTACGCACCGCGCCACCCGGTCTCCGTGCAACCGGGTGGCGTGCTCACCGGCCTCGGTGTGCCGGGCGAGTTTCTCGTCAATTCCATCCACGGCCAGGGTGTTGAACGTCTGGCGCCCGGCCTTCGAGTTGAAGCGCTGGCGCCCGACGGATTGGTCGAATCCGTATCGGTCGAAGGCGCCAGGTCCTTCGCACTCGGCGTACAGTGGCACCCCGAGTGGCAGGTTCGCTCCAACTCCGTATATCTCGCCATCTTCCAGGCCTTTGGTGAGGCTTGCAGGGAGAGGGCGGGGCAACGCTGAGCCCGGCTATTCCAGTCGAGGCTCTCAAACCCTGAGGTCTTTATGACTACCAAGCTCGACCAGCTCACCAGCTGGCTGAAAGAACGCAAAATCACCGAAGTTGAATGCTTGATCAGCGATCTTACCGGCATTGCGCGCGGCAAGATCTCGCCGACCAACAAGTTCCTCGACGAGAAGGGCATGCGCCTCCCCGAGAGTGTGCTGCTGCAGACCGTCACCGGCGACTATGTCGAGGACGACATCTATTACGACCTGCTCGACCCGGCGGACATCGACATGTTCTGCCGCCCGGACGAGAAGGCCGTCTACCTGGTGCCCTGGGCCATCGAGCCCACCGCCATGGTCATCCACGACACCTTCGACAAGCAGGGCAACCCCATCGAGCTGTCGCCCCGCAATCTGCTGAAGAAGGTGCTCAAGCTTTACGCGGACAAGGGCTGGAAGCCGATCGTCGCGCCTGAGATGGAGTTCTACCTGACCAAGCGCTGCGACGACCCGGACTTCCCGCTGCAGGCCCCGCTGGGCCGCTCCGGCCGCCCTGAAACCGGCCGCCAGTCCTTCTCCATCGATGCGGCGAACGAGTTCGACCCGCTGTTCGAGGACATGTACGACTGGTGCGAGACGCAGGACCTGGACCTGGACACCCTCATCCATGAGGAAGGCCCGGCGCAGATGGAGATCAACTTCCGTCACGGCGATGCCCTGGACCTGGCCGACCAGATCCTGGTGTTCAAGCGCACCATGCGCGAGGCGGCCCTCAAGCACAACGTGGCCGCCACCTTCATGGCCAAGCCGATCACCGACGAGCCGGGCAGCGCCATGCACCTGCACCAGAGCGTGATCGACATCAAGACGGGCAAGAACGTCTTCTCCAACGATGACGGTTCGATGAGCGATCTGTTCCTCCAGCACATCGGGGGCCTGCAGAAGTACATCCCCGAACTGCTGCCGTTGTTCGCCCCGAACGTGAACTCCTTCCGTCGCTTCCTGCCGGACACCTCGGCGCCGGTGAACGTGGAATGGGGCGAGGAGAACCGCACCGTCGGTCTGCGCGTGCCGGATGCAGGCCCGCAGAATCGCCGCGTGGAGAACCGCCTGGCCGGCGCTGACGCCAACCCCTACCTGGCCATCGCGGCCAGCCTGCTGTGCGGGTACATGGGGATGGTGGAAGGCGTGAAGCCGAGCGCGCCGGTGAAGGGTCGTGGCTACGAGCGTCGCAACCTGCGCCTGCCGCTGACCATCGAGGCAGCACTGGAACGGATGGAATCCTGCCGGGAGATCGAGAAGTACCTGGGCAGCAAGTTCATCAAGGCCTATGTGGCCGTGAAACGTGCCGAGCACGAAAACTTCAAACGGGTGATCAGCTCCTGGGAACGTGAGTTCCTGCTGCTCTCCGTCTGATCAGGAACCGGCACGCCGGCCGTGAAGGCCGGCGTCGCCGAAGAGTGTTTAACGAGGTATGGAAATGAACAGCCAAGTGACCAATCCAAGGACCCTTGAGTGGCAGGCCCTCAGCCGTGACCACCACCTGCCGCCCTTCACCGACTACAAGGCGCTGAATGCCAAGGGTGCCCGCATCATCACCAAGGCCGAAGGCGTCTACGTCTGGGACAGTGAAGGCAACAAGATCCTGGACGGCATGGCCGGCCTGTGGTGCGTGAACGTCGGCTATGGTCGCGAGGAGTTGGTGCAGGCCGCGGCCAACCAGATGCGCGAGCTGCCCTTCTACAACCTGTTCTTCCAGACCGCCCACCCGCCGGCCATCGAGCTGGCCAAGGCCATTTCCGAACTGGCGCCCGAAGGCATGAACCACGTGTTCTTCACCGGCTCCGGCTCCGAGGCCAACGACACTGTGCTGCGCATGGTCCGTCACTACTGGGCGACCAAGGGCCAGCCTGAGAAAAAAGTGGTGATCGGCCGCTGGAATGGTTACCACGGCTCCACCGTCGCTGGCGTCAGCCTCGGCGGCATGAAGGCCCTGCATGGACAGGGCGACCTGCCGATCCCCGGCATCGTGCACATTCCCCAGCCCTACTGGTACGGCGAGGGCGGCGACATGGCCCCGGCCGAGTTTGGTGTCTGGGCGGCCGAGCAGTTGGAGAAGAAGATTCTCGAAGTCGGCGAGGAGAACGTCGCTGCCTTCATCGCCGAGCCCATCCAGGGCGCCGGTGGCGTCATCGTCCCGCCGGAAACCTACTGGCCGAAGATCCGCGAGATCCTTGCCAAGTACGACATTTTGTTCATCGCCGACGAAGTGATCTGCGGCTTCGGCCGTACCGGCGAATGGTTCGGCAGCCAGTACTACGGCAACGCCCCGGACCTGATGCCGATCGCCAAGGGCCTGACCTCCGGCTACATCCCCATGGGCGGGGTGATCGTCCGTGACGAGATCGTCGAGGTCCTCAACCAGGGCGGCGAGTTCTACCACGGCTTCACCTACTCCGGTCACCCGGTGGCCGCCGCCGTGGCCCTGGAGAACATCCGCATCCTGCGTGACGAGAAGATCGTCGAGAAGGTGAAGGCGGAAACGGCACCCTATTTGCAGCAACGCTGGCAGGAGCTGGCTGACCATCCCCTGGTCGGCGAAGCGCGTGGAGTGGGCATGGTTGGCGCACTCGAGCTGGTCAAGAACAGGAAGACCCGCGAGCGCTTCAACGACCTGGGCGTGGGCATGCAGTGCCGCGAGCACTGCTTCCGCAATGGCCTGATCATGCGGGCGGTGGGCGATACGATGATCATTTCGCCCCCCCTGGTGATCACCAAGGACGAGATCGACGAACTGGTGACCAAGGCTCGCAAGTGCCTTGACCTCACCGCGAGTGCAGTTCTGGGTTGAGCAAATGGGCGAGTTTGCAAACAATCGCTACCGCGAGCTGTTGTAAGCACCGCCCCCCACCCTAGACTGTGCCAGTGCGTTGGCCAGGCTCACCGGGCGGTGGCGTATTCGGTTACGACGCCGCTCGGACACTTAAACAACAAACGGAGCTACCCGCATGTTCAAAACCTTCGGCAAGACCCTGCTCGCCGTGACGCTGGCTGGCGCTGTGGCCGGCGTGGCCCAGGCAGAAGACAAGGTGCTGCACGTCTACAACTGGTCCGACTACATCGCCCCGGACACCGTGGAGAAATTCACCAAGGAAACCGGGATCAAGGTGGTCTACGACGTCTTCGACTCCAACGAGACCCTCGAAGCCAAGCTCCTGGCCGGCAAATCCGGTTATGACATCGTGGTGCCCTCGAACAACTTCCTGGCCAAGCAGATCAAGGCCAAGGTCTACCAGCCGCTGGACAAGTCCAAGCTGCCGAACTGGAAGAACCTGGACCCGAACCTGCTGAAGACCGTCGAAGTGTCCGACCCGGGCAACCAGTACGCCTTCCCCTACATGTGGGGCTCCATCGGCATCGGCTACAACCCGGAGAAGGTCAAGGCCGTCCTGGGTGACAACGCCCCGGTGGATTCCTGGGACCTGCTGTTCAAGCCCGAGAACATCGAGAAACTGAAGTCCTGCGGCGTCTCCTTCCTCGACTCGCCGACCGAGATCCTCCCCATCGCCCTGCACTACCTGGGCTACAAGCCCACCAGCCAGGACCCGAAGGAGCTGAAGGAAGCCGAGGCCCTGTTCCTCAAGATCCGTCCCCACATCACCTACTTCCACTCCTCCAAGTACATCTCCGACTTGGCCAACGGCAACCTGTGTGTGGCTGTCGGCTACTCGGGTGACGTGTACCAGGCCAAGTCCCGCGCCGAAGAGGCCAAGGGTGGCGTGAAGGTCGCCTACAACATTCCGAAGGAAGGCGCCGGCACCTTCTTCGACATGGTTGCCATCCCCGCCGATGCCGCCAACCCCGACGCCGCTTACGCCTTCATGAACTTCATCATGAAGCCAGAGATCATGGCCGAGATCACCAACGTCGTGCAGTTCCCGAACGGCAATGCCGCCGCGACCCCGCTGGTGGATGAGGCGATCCGTACCGACCCGGGCATCTACCCGAGCCCGGAAACCATGGCCAAGCTCTACGCCTTCCCGGACCTGCCGGCCAAGGTGCAGCGCGTGATGACCCGTACCTGGACCACCATCAAGTCGGGCAAGTAAGCCGTCGTACCCCGTCCCCCGGCTGAGCTGGGGGACGGTCATCCCCGAGAGGATCGCTCATGCGAAAACGTCCCTGGCTGTACGGGTTGCTGGCCAGCGCCCTCCTCATGTCCGCCGTCAGCGCGAAAGAGCGAGTGGTGCGCGTCTACAACTGGTCGGACTACATCGCCCCCGGCACCCTGGAGAACTTCCAGAAGGAGACCGGCATCCGGGTGATCTACGACGTCTTCGACTCCAACGAAACCCTCGACGGCAAGCTCGCCACCGGCCATTCCGGCTACGACGTGGTGGTGCCCACCAACCACTTCCTGGCCAAGCAGGTGCGCGCTGGCACCTACCAGAAGCTGGACAAGTCCAAGCTGCCCAACCTCGCCCACCTCGATCCTGCCGTGCTGGAGCGCCTGGCCAGTGGTGATCCGGGCAACGAATACTCCGTCCCCTACCTGTGGGGGACCAACGGCATCGGCCTCAACGTCGACAAGGTCCGCGCCATCCTCGGCAACGACGCGGCCCTGGATTCCTGGGCGCTGCTCTTTGATCCTGCCGTGGTGAAAAAGCTGCATGCCTGTGGCGTCGCGCTGCTGGATACCGGTGACGAAGTCATCCCGCAGATGATCAACTACCTGGGCATGTCACCCCACAGCCACAAGCGGCCCGACTTCGACAAAGCCACTGCTGCGCTGCTGCAGGTCCGTCCCTCGGTGACCTACTTCCACTCATCCAAGTCCATCGCTGACCTGGCCAATGGTGACATCTGCATCGCCTTCGGCTATTCCGGTGACATGCTCCAGGCTGCCACCCGTGTCCGGGAAGCCGGACGCCAGGACGAGGTCCGCTACGTGATCCCCAAGGAAGGCACCGCCATGTGGGCGGACATGCTCGCCATCCCCCGGGACGCCCAGCACGTCGAGGAGGCCCATGCTTTCATCAACTACCTGATGCGGCCCGATGTGATCGCCAGCATCAGCAACCATGTGTCCTATGCCAATGCCAACAAGGACGCGACGGCGCTGGTGGATGCCAGCGTGCGTGAAAACCCCGGCGTGTACCCTTCGTCGGATGTGATGGCCAAGCTTTACGTGGCCAGGGAACGCCCCCGCGAAATACAGCGTTGGCTGACCCGTGACTGGACCCGGATAAAGAGCGGGCGTTGAGCCCCCAACCCAAGAACCGCCGACCTGTGCCTGTGCGCGGGTGGCCCGGCAAACAAGAGGACTGAAGTGTGCGAGTTTCCTTCGGCAAAACCCTGATCACCGCTGCCGTCCTGACCCTGGCCAGCCAGGCCCAGGCAGAGCAGACGGTGCACATCTACAACTGGTCCGACTACATCGGCGAGACCACCCTGACCGATTTCCAGAAGGAAACCGGTATCCGCCCCGTCTACGACGTCTTCGACTCCAACGAGACCCTCGAGGGCAAATTGCTGGCCGGCCGCACCGGCTACGACGTCGTCGTCCCCTCGAACCACTTCCTCGGCAAGCAGATCAAGGCCGGCGCCTTCCAGAAACTGGACCGCAGCCAGCTGAAGAACTGGGACAACCTCGACGCCGTGCTGCT
Source organism: Pseudomonas sp. ENNP23 (assembly GCF_001728945.1). Classification (NCBI taxonomy): domain Bacteria; kingdom Pseudomonadati; phylum Pseudomonadota; class Gammaproteobacteria; order Pseudomonadales; family Pseudomonadaceae; genus Pseudomonas; species Pseudomonas sp. ENNP23. The sequence continues at coordinate 42,232 of NZ_LYSP01000003.1, read as the reverse complement.
CAAGCGGCTGGAGGCCAACGACGCCGGCAACCAGTACGCCGTCCCCTACCTCTGGGGCACCAATGGCATCGGCTACAACGAAGAGAAGGTCAAGGCCGCGCTGGGCGTCGACAAGATCGACTCCTGGTCGGTGCTCTTCGAGCCGGAGAACATCAAGAAGCTCAGCAGCTGTGGCGTCGCCTTCCTCGACTCGGCCGACGAGATGCTGCCGGCCATGCTCAACTACCTGGGCCTGGACCCCAACAGCAAGAATCCCGCCGACTACAAGAAGGCAGAGGCCAAGCTGATGGCGGTGCGTCCCTACATCACCTACTTCCATTCCTCCAAGTACATCGGCGACCTGGCCAACGGCGACATTTGCGTGGCAGCCGGCTTCTCCGGCGATATCTTCCAGGCCGCCGCGCGCGCCGAGGAAGCCGGCAAGGGCGTGAAGATCGCCTACGCCATCCCGAAGGAAGGGGCCAACCTCTGGTTCGACATGATCGCCATCCCGGCCGACGCCTCCAACGTCAAGGAGGCCCACGCCTTCATCGACTACCTGCTGCGTCCCGAAGTGATCGCCCAGGTCAGTGACAGCGTCGGCTATGCCAACCCCAACACCAAGGCCGGCGAATTCATGAAGCAGGAAGTGCGGACTGATGAGTCCGTCTATCCGCCACAAGCGGTCCTGGACAAGCTCTACGTATCGGCAGAGCTGCCGCCCAAGGTCCAGCGGCTGATGACCCGCACCTGGACCAAGGTGAAATCGGGCAAGTGATAACAGGGGTGCCGCGCGGCAGGGAGCGTGCGGTGCCTACACAAGCGGGCGCAGGGCGAACCAGGATGAATGGCTCGCGCCTTTCAGGCAGTACTGAACGCGACCGGCCATAATGGCCGGCTAAGCAAGAATCTGGGAGTGTGTGGTAATGGCTATAGCCTCCGGCGCCTACAAGAAAGCCCTCGAGGGCGGCCAGCAACCCAAAGAGGTGCTGGTCAAGATCGACCGGGTAACCAAGCAGTTCGACGAGACCCTCGCGGTCGACGACGTCTCGCTGACCATCAACAAGGGCGAGATCTTCGCCCTCCTGGGGGGCTCGGGTTCGGGCAAGTCGACCCTGCTGCGGATGCTCGCAGGCTTCGAACGGCCGACCGAGGGGCGCATCTACCTGGACGGCGTCGACATCACCGACATGCCGCCCTATGAGCGTCCCATCAACATGATGTTCCAGTCCTATGCGCTCTTCCCGCATATGACTGTCGCGCAGAACATCGCCTTCGGACTCAAACAAGATCGCCTGCCCGCGGCCGAGATCGAAGAGCGGGTCAACGAGATGCTCAAGCTCGTGCAAATGACCCAGTACGCCAAGCGCAAGCCGCACCAGTTGTCCGGTGGCCAGCGCCAGCGCGTGGCCCTGGCCCGCTCCCTGGCCAAGCGACCCAAGCTGCTGCTGCTCGACGAGCCCATGGGCGCCCTGGACAAGAAGCTGCGTTCGCAGATGCAACTGGAGCTGGTGGAAATCATCGAGCGCGTGGGCGTGACCTGCGTGATGGTCACCCACGACCAGGAAGAGGCCATGACCATGGCCCAGCGCATCGCCATCATGCACCTGGGCTGCATCGAGCAGATCGGCAGCCCGGTGGACATCTACGAGACCCCCATCAGCCGCCTGGTGTGCGAGTTCATCGGCAACGTCAACCTGTTCGACGGCGAAGTGGTGGATGACGCCGAGGACCATGCCCTGATTGCCTGCGCCGAACTGGAGCGCCCGATCTACGTCGGCCACGGCGTGACCACCTCCGTGCAGGACAAGCGCATCACCTACGCTCTGCGCCCCGAGAAGCTGCTGGTCACCACCGAGCAGCCCACCTGCGAGTACAACTGGTCCCGCGGCAAGATCCACGACATCGCCTACCTCGGCGGCCACTCGGTGTTCTACGTGCAACTGCCGGGCGGCTCCATCGTCCAGTCGTTCGTTGCCAACGCCGAACGTCGCGGTGCCCGGCCGACCTGGGACGATGAAGTCTTCGTATGGTGGGAGGACGACAGCGGGGTGGTGCTGCGGTCATGAAAATATCCAGCATAAAGAAGCGCCTGCCCACGGGCCGGCATGTGGTTATCGGGGTCCCGTTCCTCTGGTTGTTCCTGTTCTTCCTGCTGCCCTTCGCCATCGTGCTGAAGATCAGCTTCGCGGAAGCGGACGTGGCCATCCCCCCGTACACCGAGATCTACACCTGGGTCGACAACCAGCTGCAGATCGCCCTCAACCTCGGCAACTACCTGATGCTGAACGAGGACGACCTCTACCTGGCGGCCTACCTGGGTTCGCTGAAAGTCGCCTTCGTCAGCACCCTGCTCTGCCTGCTGATCGGCTACCCGATGGCCTACGCCATCGCCCGCGCCAGCAAGGAATCGCAGACCGTGCTGCTGCTGCTGATCATGATGCCGACCTGGACCGCGATCCTGATCCGCGTCTACGCGTGGATGGGCATCCTCAGCAACAACGGCCTGCTCAACGGCTTCCTCATGACCATCGGGGTCATCAGCGAGCCGCTGCAGATCCTCAACACCAACCTCGCGGTGTACATCGGCGTGGTCTATTCGTACCTGCCGTTCATGGTGCTGCCGCTGTACGCCAACCTGGTCAAACACGACCTCAGCCTGCTGGAAGCCGCTGCCGACCTCGGTTCGAGCAACTTCAACAGCTTCTGGAAAATCACCGTACCGCTGTCCAAGAACGGCATCATCGCCGGCTCCATGCTGGTGTTCATCCCGGTGGTGGGCGAGTTCGTGATCCCCGAACTGCTCGGCGGACCGGAGACGCTGATGATCGGCAAGGTGTTGTGGCAGGAGTTCTTCAACAACCGCGACTGGCCGGTGGCATCCGCACTGGCGGTGGTGATGCTGGCGATCCTGATCGTCCCGATCATCCTGTTCAACCGTAACCAGGCCAAGGAACTGGAGGGCAAGGTATGAAGCGCTTCAGTTTCTCCAACCTGATGCTGTGGGTGGGTCTGCTGTTCATCTACCTGCCGATGGTCATCCTGGTCATCTACTCCTTCAACGCCTCCAAGCTGGTGACGGTTTGGGGCGGTTGGTCGATCAAGTGGTACGTCGGCCTGCTGGACAACACCCAGTTGATGACCTCGGTGATGCGCTCCCTGGAGATCGCCTTCTACACGGCCATCGCGGCGGTGGCGCTGGGCACCCTGGCGGCCTTCGTGCTGACCCGCATCCCGCGTTTCCGCGGCCGCACGCTGTTCGGCGGCATGGTCACCGCGCCGCTGGTCATGCCTGAGGTGATCACCGGTCTGTCCCTGCTGCTGCTGTTCGTGGCCATGGCGCAACTGATCGGCTGGCCCCAGGAGCGTGGCTTGGTGACCATCTGGATCGCCCACACCACCTTCTGCTCGGCCTACGTGGCCATCGTGGTGTCGGCGCGCCTGCGGGAGCTGGACCTGTCCATCGAGGAAGCGGCCATGGACCTGGGCGCGCGCCCGTGGAAGGTGTTCCTGCTGATCACCATCCCCATGATCGCGCCGTCCCTGGCGGCGGGCGCGATGATGTCCTTCGCCCTGTCCCTGGACGACCTGGTGCTGGCGAGCTTCGTCTCCGGTCCCGGCTCCACCACCCTGCCGATGGAGGTCTTCTCCGCCGTGCGCCTGGGTGTGAAGCCGGAGATCAACGCCGTCGCCAGCCTGATCCTGCTGAGTGTGTCGTTGTTCACCTTCCTGGCCTGGTACTTCAGCCGCAAGGCCGAAGAGCGCCGCAAGCGCGCCATCCAGGAGGCCATGGAAGCCATGGCCCTGGAAGCCGCCTCCAGCAACAAGCGCAGCGCCCAGCCGGCTTCGGCCTGATCGCCGCGTGAAACGAAAAAGGCCACCATCGGGTGGCCTTTTTCGTGGGCGTTGTTCTGGCGTGGAGCTATACGGGCGGACCGGACCTTCTGCGCAGCAGGAACCAATCGGGCCTGATGTGCCAGAAGCACGCCGCAAGAACGACAACGCCACCGGCCGCTTGGGCCGAGGGCGTGTTCGGATCACTGGGCGCGGGGCACCAGCTTCAGCGTGTCGCGGGTGTTGGCCTGCACGTCCTCGTCGCTCATGTGCATCGGCACGTAATGGCCCTCGATGTAGCGCTCGGCCTGGTCCGCGTAGTGACGGTCGAACGGCACGCCGCTCTGCCCAACCGGGTTGATGCCGAGCCCATGGGCCGGGTCGGCGAGGTCGATCAGGCGGCGGGTGGACGGCCCGTAGACCACCTCCCACGGCGCCGGGCCGACCCGGTTGGCCAGGTTGTTGGGCATCTCGTGGGCGCCCGGTGCCGCAAAGGGGCCGACGTTGAACAGGCGGTCCAGCGGCTTCTGCTGACCCAGCGGGTGGCCGTGGGTGAGGGTGTGGGCCCGGCCCCAGGTCCACGTCGAGCGGTCCGCGCCGAAGGTCTTCTCCAGGTGCGCCAGGCTGGCTTGCCAGGCGGCCTTGACCCCATCAGCCCGGCTTTCGCGGGCCTTGGTGCCGCGCACGTCCCACCAGGGGGACTGGGCGTCGGCGGCCAGGCGTGGCAGGGCCACGTCCAGCACGCGGGTCGACAGCAGGTTGTCGAAGAAGGCATCGCCCAGTTCGTCGTGGAAGGCGCCCTTGGCCAGTTCGTAGATCAACTGCTCGAACAGCGTGGCGGCGGTGGATTCCAGCGGGTGATCGCCCTTCCAGGCGGCCAGTTGCTCCACCAATGCACGCTCCTCGTCGTTGCCGGCGGCGGCACGCAGGTCGTCCAGCAGCGGCGCCAGCAGGCGCGGGCCGTAGCCGGTGGCGGTGTCCAGTTGCAGGGCCTGGCTGTTGTTCAGGTTCCACTTCACGCTGGCGTCGGCCAGGCGGCTGTCCAGGCGCTGGCCGCGGTCCGGCAGGTTGTAGTAGCCGGGGATGGCCACGCCGGTGGGCGATTGCGGCTGGTAGTTGGCCGAGACGATGTAGCCGCGCGCCGGGTTCTCCTCATGGGGGTTGGCGCTGAAGGGCAGAAAGCCCGGCTTGTCCGCCTCGCCCTTACTGCCGTCGAGGATGAAATACGGGTTCACCCCGGCCGGCCGGTTCGGCAGGCGCGCGGCGGCCCACCAGCCGATGTCACCGTCGGCATTGGCCCAGACCACGTTGAGCCCGGGTGCGTGGATCTTCTCCGCCGCCGCCCGGGCCTTGTCCAGGGTGTCGGCCCGGTTGAGCTGGTAGAAGGCGTCCAGCACCGGGTTCTCGGTCTCCAGGAAGGCCCACCACATGGCGATCGGGGTCTTGCCGGCGGTGGCGCCCAGAGCGTCGTTGACGATGGGGCCGTGGGGCGAGCGGCGCAGGGTGAGGGTAATGGGATCGGCGCCCTTCACCTTCAGCACTTCCTCGCGCTGGGTCATGTCTACCCACTGGCCCTGGTACCAGACCTGGTTGGGGTTGTCCGGGTTGACCTTCTCCGCCACCAGGTCCAGGTCATCGTTCTGGAACATGGTCAGGCTCCAGGCGAAGCGGGCGGTGTGCCCCAGCGACGCGGTGGGGTTGAGCGCCTGCAGGTGGCCGTAGAGGTCGAAGCCCGGGTAGCTCATCTGCGCCTCGTACCACACTGCCGGCACGGCGAAGCGGATGTGTGGGTCGCCGGCCAGCAGCGGCTTGCCACTGGCGGTGCGGCTGCCGGAAACCGCCCAGGCGTTGCTGCCCTCGAACTGCGGCAGGCCGGCTTCCACCAGCGCCTGGTGGCTGACCCTGGCGAGGCTGTTGAGGGCCTTCCAGTCGGCAGCGGCCAGCTTCTGGCCCACCACCCCTTCGGGGCGCCAGTCCAGGTCGAAGGCGCGCAGGTAGTCCGCCCCCAGCTCGTCGCGGATGTAGGTCAGCACCGGCTCGGTGCGGAAGGCTGCGGCAAAGCTGTAGGCCATGTAGCCGGCCACGGCGAAGGTGTCCTCGACGGTGAACGGCTGCTTCTGGATGCCCAGCAGGTCGAACTCGACCGGGGCCGGACGGCTGGCCTGGTACTGGTTGATGCCGTCCAGGTAGGCCTCCAGCGCCTTGGCCGACGGGCTGTTGCGGTCCATCCGCCGCACGTATTCCTGGGCGTGGTGGCGCAGTTCGAGGGTGCGGAACAGGCGGTCGGTCTCCACCAGGCGCGGGCCCAGCACCTCGGCCAGCTCGCCCTTGGCCAGGCGGCGCAGCATCTCCATCTGGAACAGGCGGTCCTGGGCGTGGACGAAGCCCAGCACGCGGTACATGTCGGCCTCGTTCTCGGCGCGGATGTGCGGCACGCCGCGTTCGTCGTAGCGGACGCTCACCGGGGCCTGGAGGTTGCTCAGGGCCAGTTCGCCATCGCGCACCGGCTTCTTGCTCTGGGTGTACCAGGTGGCGCCGGCAGCGGCGGCGGCCACCACCACGGCAAGGACGGTCAGGGTACGTTTCATGGGCGGGTTCTCCTTGTTGTAGTGGGCGCCATTCTGCGCAGCCGTCGCTGCGCTGGCATTGACCAGATGCTGCGAAGCGCAGAGCATTCGGTCACTCTGGAGGTGCCATGGATTTCTCGCCGTTTCCCCGCCCTGCCCTGACCCATTCTTCGACCCTGCGCCGCCTGCTCTACGAGGCATTGGCCGAACTTGGCCTGGACCCCACCGACACCTACCGCCGGGTGTTCGGCCTGGCGCCGTCCGTGCCCTGGCTGGACGGCCGCGAGGACCACGACAGCGCCCCGCGTTTCTGGCTGGCCATGGCAGGCATGACCGGTGACGACGACATCGGCCTGCACCTGGGTGAGGTCATGCGCCCCCGGCCGATGGACGTGATGGGCTACCTGCTGCAGGCCGCCCGCGATCTGCGCCAGGGCCTGGAGGCCTTCGTGCGCTACCAGCACGTCGCCTCCGGCGGCTTCGCTGCACGCCTGGAGGAGCACGGCGAGGTGGCCCGGCTGGTGATCGACCTGCACTACGCCGGGGTGGGGCACCTGCGCCAGCAGGTGGAGTGTGTCGCCCTGCTGCTGAGCCGCATGCTCGGCGCGGTGCTGGGGGGGCCGCTGCCGCTGCTGGGCGTGTGCTTCCGCCACCCCGCACCGCGACGCCTGGCTGAGCACCGTCGGCTGTTCGGGGTGGAGCCGTTGTTCGCCCAGCCCCATGATGCGTTGCTGTTGCCCCGGTCGCTGCTGGCCCGGCCTCTGGGCAGTGCCAGCCCGAGGGTGTTCGAGGTGCTGGAGCGGGAGGCCGAGCGGCAACTGGCGGAGCTGGTGGAGAACCAGTTGCAGGAGCGGGTGCGCTACTGGCTGGCTCTGCGTCTGGAGCACGGCGACTGCACCCTGGCCGCCTGCGCCCAGGCCCTCGGCATGACCCGCAGTGCGCTGCAGCGCAGCCTGGCCGATCAGGGTACGGGCTTTCGCGCCCTGCATGACGAGGTCCGGCGCATGCGAGCCCGGGAGCTGCTCGACGCCGGCCACGGCGTGCGCGAGGTGGCCCGTGCCTGCGGCTTCGCCGAGCTGTCGCCGTTCTACCGGGCTTTCCAGCGTTGGGAGGGGCACACGCCGGGGGCACGGCATCTGCCGGTGGCATCGGCTGGTCTATGCTCGGACTGACACCGCGTCCTCAAGGGCCATCGCGGTGGCGGCAGGGAAGGCGACCGTAGTGACAGGGGCGTCGGCCAGACCTGGAAGAGGGCGGTGCAATGCTCAGATGTGTGGCAATGCTGGGGCTGTTGGCCGGGGGGGCTGATGCCTGGGCTTCGGAACCGGTGAAGATCTGCCTCGGTGGTGGCAACGAGTGGCCACCTTTCACCTACTGGGAACGCCAGGACGGCAAGCCCGATCAATCGAGGCTCACCGGCTCGGCTGCGACCCTGGTGCTTACCGCGCTGAAACACCTCGGATACGACTACGACGTGAGCTACCTGCCCTGGGCGCGCGTGCAGCAGGAGCTGGCGGACTATGCCACCCGGCAGAACTGCGAGGTGACCTGGGACGCCAGCTACACCCCCGAGCGTGCCGCCTTCGCCCATTACAGCGAGCCGCTCTACCACACCCGCCTCGGGTTGTTCTATTCCGTTACCCGCTTTCCTACGCCGCCCGACATCAAGGCGCCCGGCGCCCTGGCCAACCTGCGGCTGTGTGGAGTGATCGGCTACAACTACGACCCCTACGACATCACCGAAGAGCCCCAGCGGGTAGCCAGCGTGCAGCAGGCACTGGACCTGCTGGCGCGCCAGCGCTGCGATCTCTTCCCCAGCGAGATCGAGCCGCTCTATGGCGGCATCGAGCTGGGCGCCTACCGGGCCGACAGCACCTTGCGCTACCGGGTACTGCCGTCACGCAAGGCTTTCTACCTGCTGGTGGCACGCAACTCGCCCCGGGGTGGTGCGCTGGTGAAGGAGCTGAACGGGGAACTGCGTGCGATGAACGTAAGCGGTGAAACGGAGGCGATTTTCCAGCGCTTCCGCCCGCTCGGGCTGGATCAGCCGCCGGCCGGTACCCACTCGCAATAGCAGCCCACCGCCAGGGTGTGGGTCGCTTCCACGGTGCGGCCGGCGATCAGCGCTTCGATGATGGGCTCGATGAAGCTATTGGCTGAGTTGCATACCGCCCCTTCGCTGTAGGGGCCGAAGTAGGCGAGCCTGCCCTCGCGGTCCCAGATGCCCACGGCCGGCGTGGCGGGAATGGCCTCGGCACCTGGCAGATTGGCCAGCAGTTGCATGCGTTGCAGATTCTGCGGCAGGTGCCCCTGGCTGCCGGGCTTCTGCACGGCATGGAAGGTTACGCCCTGGTCCGCGAAACGCTCGATCAGTTCCCCCAGGTGCTGCTGGTTGCCGACGTTGCACGGGCAGGCCGGGTCGAAGAAGTGCACCAGGCGGATGGGGCCTGGCCCGGCGAGGGATGCCGGCAGGCGCAACGCATCGCCGGAGAACAGCGCTGTGCGCTCGTCGAAGGGGCGGATGTAGCGCCCCTCGTACCAGCGGTAGGCCAGGCCCAGGGCAATGACGATGACCAGAGCCAGCAGGCCGAGGAACAGGGACTTGAAGGGGAATGAACGCATGAGGGCCGACCTTGAGCGGGGCGCATAGCTTGCCATGGCCGGCCGTGCAGCAGAATATCGGCAGCCACTGCCGCCCCGAGAAGCGGCGAGCCCGACTGCCCTGCCGCCTGGAACCCCCGATGTCCGACGCTCCGCAACCCGAACAACTGCGCCCGCTGTTGCGCCCGCTGGCCGCCGACGCCCCTGACCTGGAGCTGGCTGCTACCTACCGTCGCTACTACGGGCTGGACCTGACGTCGCGCAAGCCGGCGCCCCGCGTCCGCCTGGGTAGCCTGGACGTGGGCGGCTACCGCATCGCCACACAGGCCTGGTGGCCGGAGCAGCCCCGCGCCACCCTGGTGATGCTGCACGGTTATTACGACCACATGGGGTTGTATCGCCACTTGGTGGATTGGGCGCTGGAGATGGGCTTTGCAGTGATCGCCTGCGACCTGCCCGGGCACGGCCTGTCCAGTGGCGAGCGGGCCAGCATCGGCGATTTCGCCGAGTACCAGGCGGTGCTGGTGGCGCTGCTGGGTGAGGCCGAACGGCTGGGGTTGCCGCAGCCCTGGCACCTGGCCGGGCAGAGCACGGGCGGGGCCATTCTGCTGGACTTCCTGCTCACCGGCTCGCCCCCGTCCGGGCTGGGGCGCACCCTTTTGTTCGCTCCGCTGGTGCGCCCGCGTGCCTGGGGCTGGTCGCGTTTCAGCTACCTGATGCTGCGGCCGTTCGTGGAGTCCATCCCCCGGCGCTTCAGTGTCAACTCCAGCGACGCGGAGTTCATCGACTTCGTCCACAATCGCGACCCGCTGCAGCCGCGCAGCCTGCCTACCGCCTGGGTCGGTGCCCTGTCGCGCTGGGTGCCGCGAATCGAGGCCGCCCCGCGCAGCCCGCACCGGCCGCTGGTGATCCAGGGCGATGGCGACATGACGGTGGACTGGCGGCACAACCTGCAGGTGCTGCAGGCCAAATTCGATGCGCCCGAGGTGCTGATGCTGCCCGGTGCCGGGCACCACCTGGTGAACGAGTCGGCGGCCTACCGCGAGCGCTACTTCGAATTCCTCAGGCAGCGCCTGGGGTAAATGGGCGGGCCTCGCCTCAGGGGGCGAGGCTGGAGGCGTCCTGCCCCACCGCCAGGCTGGCGCGCACGGCGGCCAGGGCGGCCTGGTAATAGGCACGGCCTTCGCGGGATTCGGCGAAGGTGACGAATTCTTCCATTTCCGGGTCCGACAGCCCGCGATAGACGTACAGCAGGGTGTTGTCCAGGTCGTTGCCGATCTGCTCCATCAGGCGCTGGCGCTGGCCGTCGAGCATGCCCTGGGCCTGGCCGCCGCCCAGCAGGCCGGGGAGCATCTGGCTCAGGCTGTCGGCAGCGACACCGGCCAGGGCGAGGCTGACTTCCGCGCCCGCCTCCCGCGCCGGCAGGGCCTGGGCCAGGTGGCGCACTTGCAGTTGGCGGGTGGCACTGGCTTCGATGCGCGGCAGGCCATTGGCGTTCTTGGCGAGCTGGTCACGGCGGGTGGCCAGGACCTCGGCGGCGGTGATCTTGCGCCCCAGCGGCGACTGGAAGAACGCCAGGGCCGGGCGTGGGTCGTCCAGGTTGGCACGCAGTGCGGCCAGGGCACGCTGGTCCATGGCCTGGCCCTGGAAGCGGCGGTTGCTGTTGTCTACCAGCGCTTGGTAGACGGCGGGCGGCAGGCTCTTCTGGTAGCGCTGCTGCGCGGCCGCCAGGGCATCGGTGAAATGCGCCCGCTGCTCCGGCCAGCCCGCCGCCTGGTAGAGGCTGGCGTGGTCGTCGGCCAACGCCGGCAGACCGAGGAGCAGGAAGGTGACAGCGAGAAGCAGGCGCATGGAATCTCCTGGGGAAAACGGGAGCCGTTGTTGTTCTAGGACTCGAAGGGACGGACTCGGTTCGGCCGGGGTGCCGACGAATCATGGGGTGTGGCGCGGCGCGGGCTATTTTCCGGAGGCGTGGGGCGCTTGTCGAGGCATGCCGGGCCCTGGCGAGGAAATTCGTTCCTGCCGGTGAACGCCAGGCCTGGCGCGCCCTTGCCGAGTCTGTCGAGGTGGTTTGCCAGCGGCTTTCGTCGCCTGCGGAAGATTTTTCCATTCGCCCTGTAGGCGGCGTTCTAGAGCCCATCTAGAATGCCGCGATGACCCCTGTCCCCTCCCTCGAATTCACCCCGGATGCGCTTGCTGATGGCCTTGCCCGCCAAGGCTGGTGCCTGCTCGCCGGCGCGCTGGACAACGCATTCGTCGCCGCTCTTGCCGCGGAGTGCCGGGCGCGCGCTGCTGCAGGGGTACTGAGCCAGGCCGGTATCGGCCGAGGTGATGCGCTGCAGGTCCGCGAGGGCATCCGTGGCGACAGCATCGACTGGCTGGAGCCTGGGCAGGGTGGGGTTTCCGACCGTTACCTGGCGCTGATGGACGAGCTGCGGCGGGTGCTCAACCGCGAGCTGTTCCTGGGGCTGGAGGACTTCGAGGCGCACTTTGCGCTCTACCCACCTGGCGCCTTCTACCGGAAGCACGTGGACCGCTTCCGCGATGATGACCGCCGCACGGTCTCTGCGGTGCTCTACCTCAACCCGGACTGGCAGCCCGAGCAGGGTGGCCAGTTGCGGCTCTACTTCGCCGATGGTTCGATCCGCGACGTGGAGCCGGAGGCCGGCACCCTGGTGGTGTTCCTTTCCGGCGACCTACCCCACGAGGTGCTGCCGGCCAACCGCGAACGGCTGTCCCTCACCGGCTGGTTCCGTCGCCGGGGCGATACGCCGCTCTGATTGCCGGGGGCTCAGTGTCCCCAGACCTTGAGGGTGCCGCGCAGGTCGACGATATCGCGCACCTCGATGCTGCCCAGGCTGCTCTCGCCGACGTACATGTCGGCGGCCACCCGCATGCGGATGCGCTGGGCCGGCAACCCGGACTGGATCAGTTGGTCGTTGATGGTGGTCAGGTCCGGCAGGGTCAGGATCATCTGCTCAATCCCGCTGGCGTTCTTGACCACATCCACCATCAGGGTCGGCTGGTCGACATTGAACACCGGCAGGGTCAGACCCAGTTGCGCCGGGCCGAGGGCGAAGCTGCCGCCGGCGCCATTGGGGCAGTCAGTGGCGCTTAGGCAGCCGTTGTCGATGCGGATGTTGCGCAGGGAGGCGTTGCCGCCGTCATCGTTCCAGGTCAGCCGGTCGATGCGGGACATCACGTCCAGGCGGATGCTCAGGCCGGATTGGCCGGTCACCTGGCCGAGCTGGCCGTTGTCGAGGAGCTGAAGGTCCGCGTAACTGGAGCCGGCAGCCAGCAGGGCGATGCAGGCGAGGAGCGGGGGCAGGGCTTTTCTTGTTATGGGCATGGCGACTGTCCTTCGCGAAGGGGCGGTCGCAGTGTGGGCGGGGTCTACGGCGGATGCCAGGGCCGGAAGGCGTTTCCCGCCGAAGGATGGGCCAGCCAAAGGTGGGCGCGACGGGGTGTGTGGCCTCGGGCTGTTACCGGGTGTGGCCCGGGAGTACCCTGCGCGCCGAGGAGATCACCATGCAGAAGATTCTGATCAGTCGCTGCCTGCTCGGGCAGCGGGTGCGTTACGACGGCGGCGCCCATGGCCCCTATGAGCTGCTGCAACGCTGGCAGGACGAGGGGCGTGTGGTGCCGGTTTGCCCCGAGGTGGAGGGCGGGCTGCCGACGCCGCGTCCGCCGGCCGAGATTCCCGGTGGGCAGGGTCTCCAGGTGCTGGAGGGGCAGGCGCGGGTGATGACCGACGGAGGTGAGGACGTCACCACGGCTTTCGTCGCCGGCGCGCGCCTGGCCCTGGACCTGGTGCGGCGCCACGGCATCGCGGTGGCCGTGCTCAAGGCGCGGAGTCCGTCCTGCGGCAATGAAGAGGCCTACGACGGCACCTTCACCGGCACCCGTATCCCCGGGGAAGGGGTGACGGCAGCTTTGTTGCGTCAGGCTGGAGTGCGGGTGTTCAACGAGACGCAGTTGGAGGCCGCACAGGCCTGCCTCACAGCCCTGGAGGCGGGCGACTTACTCTGAGGCGGCCGGTTCGGGGGCAGAGTCGGTCGTCGACGCCGGCTCCGATTGCGGGGCGGTCGGTATGGGGGCCTTGCCGTCGTCGTGCCACTTCTGCGACAGATGCTCCAGGTGGCCGTTGCCGCGCAGTTTGCCGAGGGCGTTGTTCAGCGCGCTGCGAAAGGCCGGGTTGTCACGGCGGAAGGGGATGCCTGTCGCCGGTGTTGCCGGCTCTGCGTGGCTGGGGGCCAGGCTCTGGGCGGGCGTATTGGTGGAGGCCGAGGGTGCAGGCGAGGCTGTGTAGGGTTCGCTGAGCTCCAGTTGCGGGTCGTCTCCGGCTGCGTCCAGGGCGCTGCCGAGGGCAATGTCCACTTTTCCGCTGCGCAGGGTCTCCATCAGTGCGTCGGCGCTGACCGGGATGAAATCCGCCTTCACGTTCAACTCATCGGCCAGGGCGTTGCCCAGGTCGATCCCGTAGCCTTGCAGTTGCTCGCCATTGCGCAGGGCGAAGGGCACGTCGTTCTCTACCAAGGCTATCCGCAGGCTGCCTCGCTCCCACACGTCGTCGATGAGGTCCGCCCGGGCTGACGGCGAGGCCAGGGGTAGCAGAAACAACAGGCAGTACAACAGGCGCATGGGAAAGCCTCGGTTATGGTCTGATGGGTGCCTTCCCGCTTTCCAGCGAAGGCCCGGCGCGTAGTTGCGCCGGGTGAACCTACGCAGCGGCGGGAGGTCTGTGTTGCTCACGAAACAAGGAGATTCGTCATGAAGCTTGCGTACGCCCCCCTCGGCCTGGCGGCCCTGTTCTCGGTCTTTTCCGTGGCTGCCCTTGCGGATATGCCGCGCACGCCGGCACCTGAGGGTGCCAAGGTCTACTTCATCGAGCCCGCCAACGGCGCCACTGTGGACAAGACGTTTACCGTCAAGTTCGGTCTAAAGGGCATGGGCGTCGCACCGGCAGGCGTGGATGCACCGGCGACCGGCCACCACCACCTGCTCATCGACCTGGATCAGGAGCCGGCGATGAACATGCCGCTGCCGATGACCGACAACCTCAAGCACTTCGGCAAGGGCCAGACCGAAACCGAGGTGACCCTGCCGCCGGGCAAGCACACCCTGCAGTTACTGGTGGGCGACAAGAACCATGTGCCGCTTGACCCGCCGGTGATCTCCGAGAAGATCACGGTCACCGTGAAGTGAGCGTGAAAACGCACACATGAAAAAGGGAGGCCGAGGCCTCCCTTTTTACTGTCCAGCTCCGTCGTCAGGGCTCGCTGGCTAGGGCGAGACAAGGCGGGAGTGGTCGAGAAGCGCGGAGTTCACGACTGTAAATGAGCACTTCGAGGCCGTTCCCAACGCCGTATCGCCGACGCGCAAGGCACGAACCTCAGATCGAATCGTTCAGATGAACCTGAAATCCCACGCATGAAAAAGGGAGGCCGAGGCCTCCCTTTTTACTGTCCAGCTCCGTCGTCAGAGCTCGCGAGCTAGAGCGAGACAAGGCGGGAATGGTCGAGAAGCGCGGAGTTTACGACTGTAAATGAGCACTTCGAGGCCGTTCCCAACGCCGTATCGCCGACGCGCAGCAGCCCTGGGTTAGAAGAGGACGCGGCTGCGGATGGTGCCGTTGACGTGCTGCAGCTTCTCCAGCGCCAGGTCCGAGTACTCGGCGTCGACGTCGATCACTACGTAGCCGACCTTGTCGTTGGTCTGCAGGTACTGGCCGGAGATGTTGATGCCGTTGTCGGCGAACACCTTGTTGATCTCGCTCATCACACCCGGAATGTTCTGGTGAATGTGCAGCAGGCGGTGTTTGCCCGGGTGCGACGGCAGCGCCACTTCGGGGAAGTTCACGGAAGACACCGAGGTGCCGTTGTCGCTGTACTTCACCAGCTTCTCGGCCACTTCCAGGCCGATGTTGGCCTGGGCCTCGGCGGTGGAGCCGCCGATGTGCGGGGTGAGGATCACGCGGTCCAGGCCACGCAGGGGGCTGGCGAATTCCTCGTCGTTGGACCTGGGCTCCACCGGGAACACGTCGATGGCGGCGCCGATCAGGTGCTCGTCCTTGATGGCTTCGGCCAGGTGGTCCAGCTCGACCACGGTGCCGCGTGCGGCGTTGATCAGGATGCCGCCCTTCTTGATGGCACGGATTTCCTTCTCGCCGATCATCCACTGGGTGGACGGCAGTTCCGGAACGTGCAGGGAGACGATGTCGCTCATGCCCAGCAGCTCGTGCAGGTTGCCCACCTGCTGGGCGTTGCCCAGGGGCAGCTTGGTGACCACGTCGTAGAAGTAGACCTGCATGCCCAGGGCCTCGGCGAGGACGGACAACTGGGTGCCGATGGAGCCGTAGCCGACGATGCCGAGCTTCTTGCCGCGGATCTCGAAGGAGTTGGCTGCGGACTTGATCCAGCCGCCACGGTGGCAGGAGGCGTTTTTCTCCGGAATGCCGCGCAGCAGCAGGATGGCCTCGGCCAGGACCAGCTCGGCGACCGAGCGGGTATTGGAATAGGGGGCGTTGAACACCGCGATGCCACGGGCACGGGCGGCGTCGAGGTCGACCTGGTTGGTGCCGATGCAGAAGCAGCCCACGGCGATCAGTTTCTTCGCGCAGTCGAATACTTCTTCGGTCAGTTGGGTACGGGAGCGGATGCCGATGAAGTGGGCATCGGCGATCTTTTCCTTCAGCTCGTCACCCGAGAGCGCGCCCTTGAGGTACTCGATGTTGCTGTAGCCGGCGGCCTTCAGGGTGTCGACGGCGTTCTGGTGGACGCCTTCGAGGAGAAGGAACTTGATCTTGCTCTTTTCGAGAGAGGTCTTGCTCATCTGCGTACCTATTTGTCCCGGTAGTGAAGTCAGAAGCAGGCTGTGCGGCAGCTACCCCGTAAAACGCCTGTAAGGCATGATTCACGGGGTGCGTATGCTAGCATGCCTTCCTTTTTCCTTGCTCGGTTGCGACCTGAAACGTTCTCAGGGCGACCATGAATGATTCGAGAGTTCCTCTGATGACCAACGCCGCCCTGATCGAAGAACTGAAGACCCTGGTCGAACCCGGCAAGGTGCTGACCGACGCAGCCTCCCTGGAGGCCTACGGCAAGGATTGGACCAAGCATTTCGCCCCGGCCCCGACCGCCATCGTCTTCCCCAAGACCATCGAGCAGGTGCAGGCCGTCGTGCGCTGGGCCAACCGGCACAAGGTGGCGCTGGTGCCGTCCGGCGGGCGTACCGGTCTCTCGGCCGCTGCGGTGGCGGCCAACGGCGAGGTGGTGGTGGCGTTCGACTACATGAACCAGATCCTCGCCTTCAATGAATACGACCGCACGGCGGTGTGCCAGCCGGGCGTGGTGACCGAGCAGTTGCAGAACTTCGCGGAAGAGAAGGGCCTGTACTATCCGGTTGATTTCGCGTCTGCAGGTTCCAGCCAGATTGGCGGCAACATCGGCACCAATGCCGGTGGGATCAAGGTCATTCGCTACGGCATGACCCGTAACTGGGTGGCCGGCCTGAAGGTGGTCACCGGCACCGGCGAGCTGCTGGAGCTGAACCGCGACCTGATCAAGAACGCCACCGGCTATGACCTGCGCCAGTTGTTCATCGGCGCCGAGGGCACCCTGGGCTTCGTGGTCGAGGCCACCATGCGCCTGGATCGCGCGCCGAAGAACCTCACCGCCATGGTCCTCGGCACCCCGGACTTCGACTCGATCATGCCGGTGCTGCACGCCTTCCAGAACAAGCTGGACCTCACCGCCTTCGAATTCTTCTCCGACAAGGCCCTGGCCAAGGTGCTGGCCCGTGGTGACGTGCCGGCGGCCTTCGAGACGCCCTGCCCCTTCTATGCGCTGCTGGAGTTCGAGGCCACCACCGAGGAGGTGGCCAACGATGCACTGACCACCTTCGAGCACTGCGTCGA
Organism: Pseudomonas sp. ENNP23; assembly: GCF_001728945.1. Lineage (NCBI taxonomy): Bacteria > Pseudomonadati > Pseudomonadota > Gammaproteobacteria > Pseudomonadales > Pseudomonadaceae > Pseudomonas > Pseudomonas sp. ENNP23. The sequence goes on along the minus strand of NZ_LYSP01000003.1, from coordinate 25,336 downwards.
GCAGGGCTGGGTGCTGGACGGGGTGATGAGCCAGAGCGAGCAACAGCTGCAGAACCTGTGGAAGCTGCGCGAGTACATCTCCGAGACCATCTCCCACTGGACGCCGTACAAGAACGACATCTCGGTCACTGTCGGCCAGGTCCCGGCCTTCCTCCACGACATCGACCGCATCGTCGAGACCAACTATCCCGACTTCGAAGTGGTCTGGTTCGGCCATATCGGCGACGGCAACCTGCACCTGAACATCCTCAAACCGGACGCCCTGTCCAAGGACGAGTTCTTCGCCAAGTGCGCCACCGTGAACAAGTGGGTGTTCGAGACCGTGCAGAAGTACAACGGCTCGATCTCCGCCGAACACGGCGTGGGCATGACCAAGCGTGACTACCTGGGCTACAGCCGCTCCGAGCCGGAAATCGCGATCATGAAAGCGATCAAGGCGGTGTTCGATCCCAACGGGATCATGAACCCCGGAAAAATCTTCAACTGATCAGGCAGGCGGTGGAGCGATTCACCGCCTGTTTAGCATTCACCGTTCAGGAGTCGGTTCATGAGTTACCAGCACCAGTACGTCGACGGCACCCGCATCCACTTCCCCCTCGGCAAGGTCGTGTGCATCGGTCGCAACTACGCCGAGCACGCCAAGGAACTGAACAACCCGGTGCCCACCGAGCCGCTGCTGTTCATCAAACCGGCGTCCAGCGTGGTGGCCATCGAGGGCGGGTTCTCCATTCCCGAGGACCGGGGTGCTGTGCACTACGAGGCGGAGATCGCCGTGTTGATCGGCAAACCATTGTCGCGCCACCCCAGTGCCGAAGAGGCCCGGGATGCGATTTCCGGCTTCGCCTCGGCGCTGGACCTGACCCTGCGTGACGTGCAGGCCAAGCTGAAGGAAAAGGGCTGGCCCTGGGAAGTCGCCAAGGCCTTCGACGGCGCCTGCGTGCTGGCGCCCTTCATTCCGGGGGATGCCGTCGAGGCGCTGGACGACATCGGCATCCGCCTGACCATCAACGGCGAGGTGCGCCAGGACGGCAACAGCCGTGACATGCTCAACCCCATCCTTCCGCTGCTCCAGGCCATCAGCCAGCACTTCAGCCTGCAGCCGGGCGACGTGGTGTTGACCGGCACACCAGTTGGCGTTGGCCCGCTGCACAAGGGCGATGCGCTGGTGCTGGAACTGGTGGGTCACAGCGCCTTCGAGAGCGGTGTCATCTGAAATTCACTGGCGGGGAACTTTTCGGCTGCCGTAGTATCAAAGCGCCACTCGCCCGAAGCAGCCGTCGCCCATGAAGTTCCCTCGCACCCTCCGCTACTCTGCCTTGGGCGCCGCGCTGATGCTCGGCGCTGCCGCACTGCATTACCTGCACCTCGACGACCGTGCCCAGCTCTGGCTCAGCGAGCGTAGCCTGAGCAAGGGCGAGCAGGCAGCCAGCATCTGGCTGCCGGGCTACCGTGCGGTGATCCAGGGCAAGCCACTGGCGGGGCTGGAGAATGATGAAGCCTCCGACCTGGCCTACAACCCGGTGACCCGCACCCTGTTCACCGTGACCGGCAAGACGCCGATGCTGGTGGAAATCTCCCGCGAGGGGGAGGTGCTGCGACGTATCCCGCTCAACGGTTTCGCCAACCTCGAAGGCGTGGCGGTGCTGGAGAACGGCAACGTTGCCGTGACGGACGAGCGCCGTCGCACCCTGTCGATCTTCACCCTCGATTCGCTGACCCGCGAACTGGACGTTCGTGAGGCCGACGAGTTCGACCTGGGCTTTACCGACTCCGGCAACAAGGGCTTCGAAGGCATCGCCTGGGATCCGGCCCAGGGGCGTTTGCTGCTGGGCAAGGAGCGTGAGCCCACTGCGATGTTCAGCCTGACCTCCGACGGCAGCCGCAGCCTGGCGGGTGAACTCCAGCCACTGCCCAGCTATGGCCTGGGTATGCGCAACCTGTCGGCCCTCAGTGTCGATCCGCGTACCGGGCATGTCCTGGCGCTGTCCGCGCAATCCAACCTGCTGCTGGAACTGGACGAGGCCGGTGAGCCAGTGAGCTTCATCAGCCTGTTGGGTGGCTTCAACGGCCTGGAAAGCCGCATTCCCCGTGCCGAAGGCGTGGCCATGGATGAAGCCGGGGACATCTACATGGTCAGCGAGCCCAACCTGTTCTACGTCTTCCGCCGCGGCGCGCCCCAGGTGACGGAGCGCGGTTGAGTCGCCCGGCCCGCTTAAGGTTCGCTTAAGGGGCTTTTAAGCCTCGTTTCAGCGCCCGGCCCTAGCCTGATCCCGTCAACCACTCACCGATACGGGATCACAACCATGAACGCCAAATACCTTGCTCTGCTGATCGCCCCGCTGTTCTCCACCGCCGCCCTGGCGTCCACCTACACCGGCCCGGGCGCCAACCAGGCGATCACTACTGTCGCCGCCGCCATGGAGGCCAGCGACGACGCGACCGTCGTACTGCAGGGGCAGATCGTCAAGCGCATCAAGGGCGACATCTACGAGTTCAAGGACGCCACGGGCACCATCAAGGTGGAGATCGACGACGAGGATTGGCCGACCCAGTCCATCGACGACAAGGTCACCGTGAAGCTCACCGGTGAAGTGGACCGCGACCTGATGGGCCGCGAGATCGACGTGGAGTTCGTCGAGCGGGTCAACTGACCGTTCACGCGGAGCGATTGCTCTCAGGGCGCACGCGACGTGCGCCCTGCGTTGCCCCCAGTGGCAGCGCGGTCATTGACCTGGTTTATAGCGTGCCCCGCCGGGAACATTCCTCAAGCTGAAGTGGGGTTCGCCTACAGCGGCACCTTTCATCGAATCACTACCATCGCCTCTCGCTCGAAGACTGAGTCATTGACCGACGAGGTGAGTCAGATGAATGTCCTGATGCTCGGCCTGGGATTGCACGAGGATCGTTTCGTCCGTGAGCTGATCCATGAAGCGGGTACCCGCTCCGGGTCGGATATCCGTGTTGTCGAGGACCTTTCCCTGCCTTCGCTGGAGCGCTGCGATCTGGTGGTGCTCTCCCCTGATTCTCCCTTCTCCCGCTATGCGACCGAGCTGGGCCGTCGCAAGGGCCTGTCGTTGAAAGTCGTACCTTTCGTTGCCGATGGGGAGCCGCAGGCGCTGAACCTCAGCTTCGCCAGTACTGCTGATGATCTCCTCCGCTTGATCCGCCGTGCAGACCGATCCTTGGATGGAACGCTGGTCGAGCAACTCTGGGACATCGTCCGTCTGCAACTGGGCGGTACCTACGTACTGAGCGGCGGGCGCCATTCGTTCTATCTGGACTTCGACGCGGGGCGCTTCTGCGTGTGTTCGGACACGCTGCCTTCGGCCTCGGAGCTCCGTGCTCTGCTTCTGGAAGGCGGGACGCTGCTGGTGGCCCGGCACAAGCCCCAGGCAGAGCAGATCAACTGGCGTTCGCTGGGCGGTCTGCTCTGGCAGGCCGGCCTTGCACACCCGCGTTTGCTCAAGGGACTGGATAGCGAGGGTGCCTATTCCCTGAGCAGTTGGCCCCTTCAGCCGTTGCGATCAGGCACCCTGCAACTCGCCTCCCTGCTGAGACGCGGTTACCTGAGCGTTGACCAGATGGCCCGGCACGTGGGCCTTGCCCGTGCGGATATCTACGGGTTGCTGAACGCTTGCGCACTGAGTGGCAAGTTGCAACAGAGAAGCGCGGATGCCGCCAGCCAGATCTCGGGGCTCCGAAGAGGGTTCTTCCAGCGCCTGCGCAACACGTTGGGGCTGAGCCTGTGACCACGACGTCTTACAAGATTCTCTTCCTTGGTGCGAGCGGCGCCGGCAAGACAACGGCGATCGGCAGCATCAGCAACACACCGCCAGTCCGAACCGAAGTCGCGAACAACGACCCGACCTTGTCCAAGGCCTGGACCACGGTGGGTCTGGACTATGGCGAGGTCATCGCTCCGGGCCAGGCAGACCAGTTGATGCTCTATGGCTGCCCGGGTCAGCAGCGCTATGAGTTCATGTGGGAGATCCTCGCGCGCGGGTCACTGGGTGTGGTGATTCTCTGCGACAACCAGTCCGAGGATCCCCTGGGGCAATTGCGCCATTACCTCGATGTGCTGCAACGCTACCTGGAGGGCGACGTGGCGGTCGTCATCGGGGTGGTCAAGATGGACCTCTCCCCGACCCCTGAGCTGGAGCGCTACGCGGAAGTCCTGGAAGCCCAAGGTCTTGCCTTCCCGGTAATGGGGGTGGATGTACGCCTGCGTGACGAGGTGCTGCTCCTGCTCGAGGCGGTGGTCTGCCAGGTTGAGGCTCGGGCCATGTTGGAGGACGCCCATTGAAAGACATGACGGATATGACCAGGCGACTGCTGGAGCGCCTGATCAACCGGTTCCGTGAAGAAAACAGCGAGATAAGAAGCCTGCTGCTGACGACCGAGGACGGCTTCATGGTGACGGCCAGCCATCAGGAGGGTGACGAGTACTCCCGCCGCCTGGCGGCCATGAGCAGCTCTGCCCAGGCCATAGGCCAGGCCATGCTGCGTGAGCTCGGTGCCAGGGACTACAAACGCACCGTTCTGGAGAGCAGCGACCGAGTGGTGGTCCTGCTGTCCGTGCCTTTTGCCACCTCCATGCTGGTGCTGATGTCGGTGTCCACGAAAGACACTGCCTTGGGCCAGCAGCTCTGGAAACTGGAGCGGTTGGTTACGAGCCTGGCTCAGCTGACTGCAGACGTCTGTGAATCGTGAACCCAAGGAGTAAGGAAGATCCATGAGCAATCATCAGCAACTACTGGAAAGTCTGATCAGTGAAACCACTGGCTCCCTTTGCGCAGCACTGGTCGACAGCAACAGCGGCATGATCCTGGCGTCGGCGGGGAGCGGGCTGGACCTGGAGATTGCCGCGGCAGGCAATACGGAGGTTGTGCGAGCCAAGCTCAAGACCATGAAGCTGCTGGGCGTGAAGGACCAGATCGACGACATCCTCATCACGCTGGGCAAGCAGTACCACATCCTCTGCCCGATCTCCCGCTTCGAGGGCGTGTTCGTCTACTTCGTGCTGGACCGGTCCCAGGCCAACCTGGCGCTGGCGCGCCGAATGGTCCACGAAACCGGCGAGCGTCTTGACTGACATGCATTCGGCACGCTCTTGAGCGGGCCGATCAGTTGGAGATGCATTCACACAGCCCCCTGCCAGCGCGTGCTGACAGGGGGCTGTTGGTTCAGGGCCTGGCGCCCTCGAAACCCTGCAGCACGTTGACGGCGTTGATGCCGATTTCCTCCACCGCGTAACCCCCCTCCATCACGAACAGCGTCTGCAGGCCGAGTTGGCCAATGACCTCGCCCATGCGCAGGTAGTCCGGGCTGTCCAGCTTGAACTGCGAGATCGGGTCTTCCTTGAAGGTGTCCACCCCCAGCGACACCACCAGCGCGTCCGCGCCGTAGGCGGCGATACGGCGGCAGGCATCGCTCAGTGCCTGGCCCCAGACCGACCAATCGCTGCCCGAGGCCAGCGGGTAGTTGGCATTGAACCCCTCGCCCACGCCCACCCCGCGCTCATCGGCAAAGCCGAGGAAGTACGGATATTCGAAGCGTGGGTCACCGTGGATCGAGGTGAAGAGCACGTCGGCGCGGTCATAGAAGATGTCCTGGGTGCCGTTGCCGTGGTGGTAGTCCACGTCGAGGATGGCCACCCGCTTGGCGCCGGCATCCAGCAGAGCCTGGGCGGCGATGGCAGCGTTGTTCAGGTAGCAGTAGCCGCCCATGTAGTCGGCGGCTGCGTGGTGGCCCGGCGGGCGGCACAGGGAGAACACGCCTCGCGCGCCCTTGCGCAGTTCCGCCTGCCCGGTGAGGGCGACGTTGGCCGAGCTGGTGATGGCCTGCCAGGTACCTGCAGTGATCGGCGCGCCGGCGTCGAAGGAGTAGTAGCCCAGGCGGCCGTCGATGTCGGTGGGTTCGGTCTGGCGCAGGCGGCGGGTCGGCCAGGCGATCGGCAGCATGTCGTGGTCGCGACCCTTGGCCTGCCAGTCGGCCCAGGCCGTGCGCAGGAAGTTCACGAAGCCCTCGCGGTGTACCCGCAGGATCGGCTCCAGGCCGAAATCACTGGGTGCCTGCACCGGGCCCAGGTTCACCGCACGGGCGCGGTCCAGCACCATGTCGGCACGGCTGGGCTTCTCGAAGCAGGGGGTGAACTGGCCACCGATGAGTTCGTGCTTGCCGTGGTGCAGGTGGTGGTCGTCACTGTAGATGACGAGCATGTCGTGTCCTCCTTGGGGTCAGTGCTCGGAAAACTGCACCTGCGGTGCCGGACGGCGGAACCCGCGGGTGAAGACTGTGAGGTAGATGAATCCGATGGCGAACCAGGCCAGGCCGAAGACCAGGGTCTGGTGGCTGAGGCTGGTCCACAGCCAGACGATCAGACCGAAGCCGATCAGCGGCACCAGCCCGTAGCGGAGCAGGTCGGCCGTGTCGTGATGCTGGCCGTCCAGCAGGTGGGTGCGGATCACCGCCAGGTTCACCACCGAGAAGGCCACCAGGGCGCCGAAGCTGATCATCGAGGCCAGGGTGCCGAGGTCGATCACCACCGCCAGCAGGGAAATCAGCGATACCAGCAGGATCGCCAGGGTCGGTGTGTGGAAGCGCTGGGACAGATGGGCGAACACCCTGCGCGGCAGGATGCCGTCGCGGCCCATGCTGTAGAGGATGCGCGACACCGAGGCCTGGGAGGCCAGTGCCGAGCCGGCCGCCCCCGCCACGTAGGCAGCGGTGAAGAAGGCCTGGAGGAAGCCGCCCCCGGCCTTGAGCATCACCTCGGCGGCCGCAGCGTCGGCGTCCTGGAAGTGGCTACCGGGAAATACCAGCTGGCTGACCATGGCCAGGAGAATGAACAGCACACCCGCGCCCAGGGTGGTGATCAGGATCGCCCGGGGGATGTCCCGGCGCGGCTCGCGGGCCTCCTCGGCAAGGGTGGACACCGCGTCGAAACCGAGGAACGACAGGCAGAGGATCGCTGCGCCCGCCATCACCGGGGCGAAGCCCGTCTGGGAGCCATCGCCCTGCCAGGGCGCCATCCAGTCGATCGGCGCGCCCCCCAGCAGGCGCCAGGCCATGGCCAGGAACACCACCACGAACACCAGTTGGGCGATCACGATCAGGTTGCTCATGCCCGATACCGAGCCGATGCCCAGCAGGTTGAGCACGGTGACCAGGGCGATGGCGCCGCCCACGAAGACCCAGGCCGGCACCTCGGGGAAGGCGATGTTGAGGAACAGGCCGATCACCAGGTAATTGATCATCGGCAGGAACAGGTAGTCGAGCAGCAGCGACCAGCCGGCCAGGAAGCCGATACCGGGTCCGAAGCTGAGGCTGGCATAGGAGTAGGCCGAGCCGGCCACCGGGTAGCGGCGCACCATGAAGCCGTAGGACAGCGCGGTGAACAGCATCGCCGCCAGGGTCACCCCATAGGCCAGTGCGGTGCGTCCGCCGGTGGTTTCGGTGACCACGCCGTAGGTGGTGAACACCGTCAGCGGCACCATGTAGACCAGGCCGAAGAAGACCAGGGCCGGCAGCCCGAGGATGCGCCGCAGGCGGGTGCCCTGGGCGCTGTGGACGAAGGCTCCGCTGGCGGAGGCGGTGTCGAGGGTGGACGTGTTCATGGCAGTACCTCGCTGGGCAGCCTGCAGGGCAGGCCGCCAGTCTGGGGAATCAGCGGTTCGGGTCGGGTTCGGGCGATCCGGCGCGTCAGTCGGCAGGCAGTCCGCCGGTCAGCAGGAGGGTGGTGCGGGTCAGGCAAGGCATGGCGGTTTCTCTCTTTCTTTTATGGCCAGCGGGTACGTCGCGTCGGGCGGCACCCTCGGGTGTGGCATGCACCGGCCTGCGCATGCCGTGCGGCGCCCCGCCGAGGCGGGCCGCTGCGGGATCACTTCTTCAGCTTGGTCCACACCTTGCTGTGCAGGGACAGGGCCTTGGGCGAGCAGAGCCTGAGGGTCTTCAGGCGGTCCAGCTTGTCCTGAGGGAGGGTGATTCCCGGGTCGTCGGACTCCATGCACACTCGGTCGATGCTGATCGCGCTGGACATGCTGATCACACGCTCTAAGAGATTGTTGTTATTGGGGTTTACGGGCGCTGCTGGCCACCCCTGATGGCTTCGATTCTGTCAGCGGCGAGGGAGGGCCAGAACGATAGAAACGGTCAAAAGGGGATAATTTCGGACAACCTGTTGATGCCTTCTGCGCGTCCTACGTATCGCGCAGGCGAGCGCCTGGCACTGCGTAGGCAGGCGATGAAGGTGGTGGTGGGCGGGATTTTTGCGAAAGCGTCGGTCAGCGCCGGTACTGGCTCGGCGGTTGGCCGCTCCAGCGCTGGAAGGCGTGGCGGAAACTGGCGGTTTCGGCGTAGCCGAGCTGCTCGGCGATCAGGTAGATCGGCAGGTCCGTCTGCAGCAGCAGGTGGCGGGCCTTTTCGTAGCGCACCTGGTCGAGCAGGCGCTGGTAGCTGGTGTTCATGCGCTGCAGGTGCCGGCGCAGGGTGCGTTCGGAGCGGTGCAGGCGGCGGGCGATGCCGTCGAGGTTGATGTCCTCGGCGAGGTTGTCCTCCAGTTGCTCGCGGATCTGCTCCAGCACGTCGTGGCGCTGGGTGAGCTGGGCCGATAGCCGCTGGCACTGCTGCAGCCCGTGGTGGCAACTGACCGGGTCGGCCAGGGGCAGCGGGCGGTCCAGCAGGGAGGCGTTGAAGCACAGCGCGGTGTGGGCGGCGCCGAAGTCCACCGGGCAGCCGAGCCGCTCGGTGTAGGTCGCCGCGTGCAGCGGTGGGCGATAGGGCAGTGCCACCCGGCGTGGGCGGATGGCTTCGCCGAGCAGGTCGCGGATCACCGTGAGCAGCGAGGTCAGGCACAGCTCGCTGTTGAACACCATCAGCTCCGGTGCATAGCGGTAGCGGGTGGCCACCAGGCGCGCTTCGGCGCCGTCCTCTTCCAGGGTTAACTTGAAGTAGCTGCCGAGCAGCGCCGAGTGGGTCAGGGCCAGGTTCAGCGCATCACGCAGGGTGTGGCTGGCGAGCATGGTGTAGCCGAGAATGCCGTAGGCCGAGACGTGCATCCGCAGGCCCAGGGACAACCCCAGCGCCGGGTCGCGGGTGCAGGCCAGAGCGTTGGCGAAGACACGCAACTCCTGGGCGTGGTTGATCAGCTTGTCGGGGGTGTCGAGATCGCTGCAGGCGACGCCGCTGCCTTCAAGCATGCGTGTGCGTGGCACCTCGTCGGCCAGTGCCTGGACCGCGAGTGCAACGGTGTGGAGGGTGGTCAGGACCCGTTCGGGTAGCAATGACGCCGCCATGGTTCGTCCCCTTTGGTAACGGTGGGGGCAGGTTCATGCGTCGGGGCGGGCATTAAGGTTGGTTTCAGGCATCACCCTGGCGCACTGCGGTATTCTCGCCGCGCCTCCTGAGTCCCCTGAGTCCCCTGAGTCCGTCCTGATGCGCTCCTTCCTGCGTCCCCGTTGGCTGGTTTCCGGCCTGTTGTTCTGTGTGTTCGTGCTGCTGGGCATCGCTGCCCAGGAGTTTCGCCTGTTCGAGCGAGGCTGGTTCAGCTTGCAAGAATGGCGCCACGCTTCGGAATGGCGGGAGCGCTCCATCTGGCTGCCCGACTACCAGGTGACGGTCGAGGCGCGCCCCATCGAGGGGCTGGATGCCGATGTATCGGCGCTGACCTACGACCCGGAGCGCCACAGCCTGCTCACGGTGACCAACAAGCGTCCGCAGATCATCGAGCTTTCGCTGGACGGCCACATCGTCCGGCGCATCGATCTGGAAGGTTTCGGCGACCCCGAGGCCATCGAGTACGTCGCCCCCGGCACCTACGTCATCACCGACGAGCGCCAGCAGCGGCTGATCAAGGTGAAGCTGGACGAGCACACCACCCGTGTGGATGCCGCCGAGTCCCAGCAGCTCTCCCTGGGCATCGGCCTGAACGGCAACAAGGGCTTCGAGGGGCTGGCCTACGACACGGCGGGCCAGCGCCTGTTCGTGGCCAAGGAGCGCGACCCGGTGCGCATCTACGAGATCCACGGCTTCCCCCACACCAACCCGGATAAGCCCTTCGCCGTGCACGTGGTGGATGACCCCGAGCGAGATGCCGGGCTGTTCGTGCGCGACCTGTCGAGCCTGCAATACGACGAGCGCAGCGGTCATCTGCTGGCGCTGTCCGACGAGTCGCGGCTGGTGCTGGAAATCAACGCCGACGGCCGCCCCATCAGCACCCTGTCCCTGCTGCGCGGCATGCACGGGTTGAAGGCCAGCGTCCCCCAGGCCGAGGGTGTGGCGATGGATAACGAGGGGAACCTGTACCTGGTGAGCGAGCCGAACCTGTTCTACGTGTTCAGCCGGCCGGCTCGGGATTGAACCCGGGCACCTCGGGAGAGGTGCCCGGAAAGCCCCGTCAGTACCAGGGGCGTTCGACCAGGGGAAGGTCGAGGGATTTGTCGCGGTAGTTCGCCTGGGCAGTCTTGATGTCGCTGCGCAGGGTCTTGGCCTGCTGGACGAGGTCGTTCATTTCCGCCTCCGACGGGCTGTAGCCGGCACCCGCCAGCAGCACCAGGGCCGTTTTGCCGTCCTGGTTGCCATCGGCCAGGGCCACGCTTGCCCAGATGAACGTCTGCTTGAAGTCGCGCTTGAGCAGATTGAGGGCGGTGGCGTTGCTCTGGCCAAAGGCCGAGCCCGTGCGGGCGTCGGCATCGCACCAGGCCAGCACCTGTTCCGCCTGGGCGGGGTCGCCACGACCCATCTTGCGTTTCAGGGGTGGGGCGAACAGGCGGCAACCCAGTTCGGAAGCGAGTCGATCGCCTTTGGCGGATGTCTCGGCCAGCAGCGCGCGATAGTCGGCCTCGCTGATCAGGGCATCCTCGCCGTCGCCGATGGCGCCGGCCAGGTAGAGCAGCTTCACCCGGGCGTTGCTCTCGGCGTACTGCTCGAAGACGGCGCGGCGGCGGGCTTCATCGGCCAGTGCGGGGATGTGGCCGTCGAACAGACCCATGAGGATCGGCGGATAGCCGTAGGGGCCGTGCTGCGCCAGGTATTCGTAGGCCGTAACGACCTTCTCCGGGGCGAGCTTGCCCAGGGTGGGGTTGCCGTAGAGGTTGGCCAGCGCCAGGTTGGCGTGCAGGCGATGGCCTTCCACGGGGTCTTTCTCGGCCACATCGAGCAGGAGGCGTTCGCCCTGGTCGACGTCCTGGCGGAACGGCGGATTGCCGTTCAGCAGGGCCAGGCCCAGCAGCAGCTTGGCGGTGTATGAGCCTTGGCTTGCGCCCTTCTCCAGGAAGTTCTTCGCCTGCTGCAGGTCCACCTTCTGGCCGAACTGCGCGTCTTCGACGTAGCGGCTCAGCATGTAGGAGGCGTCGCCGTTGCCGTTGAGGGACGACTGGGTATAGAGCGCGAAGGCCTTGTTGTAGTCCTGGGCGACGCCGTCGCCACGCTCGTACATCTTGGCCAGCATGTACTGCGCGCGGGGCTCCTTGTCTTCGGCGGCGCTTTCCAGCAGCTCATGGGCTTCCTGCAACTGTTGCGCAGCGGTGGTGTCGGGGCGGTAGAGGCTGATGGCCTTGTCGGTCTTCTCGATGGGGGTTTCGAAGCAGCCGGTCAGCAGGGCGCACAGCACCAGGGGGATGAAGGTTTCCTTCTTCATGGCATTCCTTGAGGGGTGGGGGATGTATCGCGGCGCAGAGCCTAACAGAGCCTCAAGACTGGTGGCACTTTGATAGTCGATGGCGAGCGTCTGAAGACGCCGATGTTGCAGGGCGTGCCCGGCGCGTTGCACGCCGGGCGCTGTCATCAGGCCTTGAGCGTCTTCACGCCTTCGGCGGTGCCGAGCAGCAGCAGGTCGGCCGGGCGGGCGGCGAAGAGGCCGTTGGTGACCACGCCGACGATGGCGTTGATCTGCGCTTCCAGGCCCTTCGGGTCGACGATGGAGAGGTTATGCACGTCGAGGATGATGTTGCCGTTGTCGGTGACGACGCCTTCGCGGTAGACCGGGTCGCCGCCCAGTTTCACCAGTTGGCGGGCCACGTGGCTGCGGGCCATGGGGATGACTTCCACCGGCAGCGGGAAGGCGCCCAGCACCGGCACCAGCTTGCTGGCGTCGGCGATGCAGATGAAGGTACGCGCCACGGCGGCGACGATCTTCTCGCGGGTCAGTGCGGCACCGCCGCCCTTGATCAGGTTCAGGTGCTCGTCGCTCTCGTCGGCGCCGTCCACGTAGAACTCCAGGGCGTCCACGGTGTTCAGGTCGTAGACCGGGATGCCATGGCCCTTCAGGCGCTGCGCAGTGGCCTCGGAGCTGGCGACGGCGCCGTCGAAGGCCATCTTGTGGCGGGCCAGGGCGTCGATGAAGAAGTTGGCGGTGGAGCCGGTGCCGACGCCGATGACGCTTTTGCTGTCGATCAGCGGAAGGATGTGGTCGACGGCGGCCTGGGCGACGGCCTGCTTGAGCTGGTCCTGGTTCATGCGGGGGTCCACGTTGTGAGGGGTATCCGAGGGCGCGCAGTATAGCCGCTCGCCACGGCAAAACCCCGTATCCCGTGTGGTCGGTCGACGGACGCCTGCGGTAGACTCGCCGCTCCCGCCCCGCCCGCCAGTGAAGCCGTGATGCTCGAAGACTACGTCAAGAAGACCCTCACCTCGCGCGTTTATGACGTCGCGGTGGAAACCCCGCTGCAACGCGCGCCACGCCTGACCGAGCGCCTCGGCAACCAGGTGCTGCTCAAGCGCGAGGACCTGCAGCCGGTCTTCTCCTTCAAGATCCGCGGGGCCTACAACAAGCTGGCCCAGCTGTCCGCCGAGGAACTGGCCCGTGGCGTGGTCACTGCCTCGGCCGGCAATCACGCCCAGGGCCTGGCCCTGGCGGCCCGCGAGTTGGGCATCGAAGCCACCATCGTCATGCCGCGCACCACCCCCGAGCTGAAGGTCCAGGGCGTGCGCGCCCGGGGCGGCAAGGTGGTGCTGCACGGCGACGCCTTCCCCGAGGCGCTGGCCTATTCGCTGAAGCTGGTGGAGGAGAAGGGCTTCGTCTACATCCACCCCTACGACGACCCCCATGTGATCGCCGGGCAGGGCACGGTGGCGATGGAGATCCTCCGCCAGCACCCGGGGCGCCTGGATGCCATCTTCGTGCCGGTGGGCGGCGGCGGCCTGATCGCCGGCATCGCCGCCTACGTGAAGTACCTGCGCCCGGACGTGAAGGTGATCGGCGTCGAGCCGGACGATTCCAACTGCCTGCAGGCCGCCATGGCTGCCGGCGAGCGCGTGGTGCTGGGCCAGGTCGGGCTGTTCGCCGACGGTGTGGCGGTGGCGCAGATCGGCCAGCACACCTTCGACATCTGCCGTCATCACGTCGATGAAGTGGTGACCGTCAGCACCGACGAGATCTGCGCGGCGATCAAGGACATCTACGACGACACCCGCTCCATCACCGAGCCCGCCGGCGCCCTGGCCGTGGCAGGCATCAAGCGTTACGTCGAGCGCGAGGGCATCGAGGGCCAGACCCTGGTAGCCATCGACTCCGGCGCCAACATCAACTTCGACCGCCTGCGCCATGTGGCCGAGCGCGCGGAGCTGGGCGAGAAGCGCGAGGCAATTATCGCGGTGACCATCCCCGAGCGGCCGGGCAGCTTCAAGGCGTTCTGCGAGGCCATCGGCAAGCGCCAGATCACCGAGTTCAACTACCGCTACAACACCGACGACGAGGCACACATCTTCGTCGGCGTGCAGACCCACCCGCTCAACGACCCCCGCGAGGCGCTGGTCAACGGCCTGCGCGAGCAGGGCTTCCCGGTGCTGGACCTGACCGACAACGAGCTGGCCAAGCTGCACATCCGCCACATGGTGGGCGGTCGTGCGCCCCGGGTGGAGGGCGAGTCGATCTTCCGCTTCGAATTCCCCGAGCGCCCCGGTGCGCTGTTCAACTTCCTCGACAAGCTGGGCGGGCGCTGGAACATCACCCTGTTCCACTACCGCAACCACGGCGCCGCCGACGGCCGCGTGGTGGCGGGGCTGCAGGTGCCGGCGGAGGAGCGCCACCTGGTGCCCGAGGCCCTCGCCGCCATCGGCTACCCCTACTGGGACGAAACGGAAAACCCGGCCTACCGGCTGTTCCTCAGCTGAGGCCGCAGACCGGGCGACTACACTGAGCCCGTCGCCCGATTGGAGGAAGGATGATGGACGCTGACCTGCTGCTGGGCCTCAACGGCCTGGCGATCGCCCTGCTGATGGCGGTGGCCCTCCTGCTGTTCTGGTTCGTCCTGCGAGCCTGGCACGGCGCCCTGCGCGGCTGGGCACCGAGCCCGCGCCAGGCTGCGCTGTTCGGGGTGCCGGCGTTGCTGCTGCTGGGCCTCGCTGCGCCGGTGTCCGGCTGGCTGGTGCTGGACCAGCGCGGCATTCCCCTGGGCCTGACCTGGGTACTGGGCAGCAGCCTGCTCTACCTGCTGGCTGGCATCGCCTGGCTGCTGGCCAGTCGCCGCCTGCTGGTGCTGCACGCCGGCCCGGCCGAACTGGCCACCCCGCGTGGGCGCTTCCTCGGCTTCAGCCTCGGCTATGCCACCCTGGGTCTGATCCTGCTGCTGGTGATCCTCGGCCTCATCCTCGTGCGGCCGGCCTGACTTGTCGTTCACTCGCATCCTGCTGGTCGGTGCCAGCGGTTTCATCGGCCAGCGCCTGCTGGCCGCTCTCCTCGGCGCGGGCCATAGCCTGGTGGCTACCTCTTGCACCGGCAGCGGAGTTCCCTGCCCGGGCGTGGAGTGGCGCGCCCTCGACCTCGAACGCTTGGCGGGTGACCCCGACTGCTTCCCCTGGCCGGCGGGTGTGGACCTGGTGATCAACGCCGCCGGCGCGCTGCTGCCCGATTCCGCACGACTGGAAAGGCTGCAGGCGGATGGGGCCAAGGCCCTCTTCGACCTCGCGGCCCGCCATGGCGCTGCGGTGCTGCAACTCTCCGCGCTGGGGGCGGGCGATCACCCGGATGTGCCCTTCCTGGCCAGCAAGGCGCGGGCGGATGCGCACCTGCTCGGCCTCGGCATACCCGCCGTGGTGCTGCGCCCGTCCCTGGTGCTGGGTGAAGGCGGCGCCAGCAGCGGCTGGCTGGAAGCCCTGGCCTGCCTGCCCGTCGCACCCCTGCCGGATGTCGGCGCGCGCAGCCGTCCGGTGCATGTGGACGACCTGGCCGGCGCAGTGCTGGCGCTGGTCCGCCACTGGCCGGCACAGCCCTGTGCGGTGCCGCTGGTGGGCCCCGACGTTCTCACCCAGGGCGGCCTGCTGGACCTGCTCCGTCAGGTGCGGGGGCGCGGCCCCGGCCGCTGGCTGCACCTGCCCGGTGCGCTCGCAGCGCCGGGCGCGCGGGCTGCTCGTTGGTTCAGTTGGCGGGCCCTCGACCCTCAATTGATGACCCTGGCGCGGCGCGACAACCTCGCCGAGCCGGATGCCCTGGCAGCGCTCTGCGGCTATCGCGCGGTGCCCCTGGCCCTGCGCCTGGCCAGTGGCTGGCCGCAGCCGGAGCGGGTCATCGCCCGCCTGATGCGCCCCGCCATGCTGGCCGTGCTGGCGCTGATCTGGCTGGGGACGGCCTTCGTCTGCCTGGGGCCGGGGTACGACTGGGGGCTGCGCATCATGGCCGACATGGGCGTGAATGGTTGGCCGGCGAGCCTGGCGGTGGTCAGCGGTTCGCTGCTGGATGCCGCGCTGGGGCTCGGGCTGCTGGTCCGCCGATGGCGCGTGCGCGCCTTGCAGGCCCAACTGGGCCTGATGCTGCTCTACACCCTGCTGATCACCCTGCTGCTGCCCCACTACTGGGCCGACCCCTATGCGGCGGTCGGCAAGAACCTAGTGCTCATGGTCGCCACCCTCTGGGTGCTGTGGCTGGAGCCCCCATCACGGACGCCTGCCCGATGAGCCTGTACCTGCTGCTGAAGACCCTGCACATCCTCTCCTCCACCCTGCTGTTCGGCACCGGGCTGGGGTCGGCCTACTACGCCCTGCGGGCCTGGCGCAGCCAACGGCTGGAGGTGATCGCGGTGACCTTCCGCCACCTGGTCACCGCCGATTGGCTGTTCATCGCCACCACGGCGGTGTTCCAGCCCCTCAGCGGGCTGGCGCTGGCGAAGGTGGCGGGCTGGCCGCTGAACCAGTTCTGGATTCTCTGGAGCGTGGGGCTCTACGTGTTCGCCGGGCTGTGCTGGCTGCCGGTGGTGTGGTTGCAGATACGTGTGCGCGACATGGCCGCCCAGGCACTGGCCAGCGGCCAGGCCCTGCCGGAACGGGCCTTCCTCTATATGCGCATCTGGTTCGTTCTGGGCTGGCCGGCGTTCATCGCCTTCGTGGCGATCTTCTTCCTGATGGTGGCCAAGCCGCTCTGACGGGCCGCCGGGCGCGGCCCGCGTGGGTCAGCGCAGCGAGATCACCGCCCAGCCACGGGCCTGGGCCTCGGCACGCAGGCGGTCGTCCGGGTCGACGGCCACTGGGCGGCTGACCCGTTCCAGCAGAGGCATGTCGTTCACCGAGTCGCTGTAGAAGCTGGCGTCGTCCAGGCTCAGGCCGTTCTCCGTCAGCCAGCGCTCCAGGCGCACCACCTTGCCTTCGCGGAAGCACGGCACGTCGGTGCTGCGGCCGGTGTAGCGGCCGTCCAGCATCTCGCACTCGGTGGCCAGCAGGTCGTCCACGCCCAGGCGCTCGGCGATCGGGCCGGTGATGAAGCGGTTGGTGGCGGTGATGATCACCAGGCGGTCGCCGGCGGCGCGGTGCTCGTCCAGCAGCGCCTCGCCCTTGGCCAGCAGGATCGGCTCGATGCGGTCGCGCATGAATTCACGGTGCCAGGTGGCCAGTTGCTCCAGGTCGTGACGGCCGAGGATCTCCTGGCAGAAGTCCTGGTAGGCCTGCACGTCGAGGGTGCCGGCCAGGTAGTCCCGGTAGAAGGCGTCGTTGCGTGCCCGGTAGGTGGAGGCGTCCACCAGGCCGCGTTCGCAGAGGTACTCGCCCCAGGCATGGTCGCTGTCACCGCCGAGGAGGGTGTTGTCGAGGTCGAAAAGGGCCAGGCGCACGTCTATCACCTTGCTGGAAGCTGCCGAAGGCCGCGCAGGATAACCCCTTTTCCAGGGGCTGCCCATCGCGTGAAAAGCCCGCATTGCCGCGTTTACAGGCTTTGTGGAACAATGCCGCGACATGCGCAAGCGAGGTTGTCCGCTGTGATCGATCCTGATGGTTTCCGCCCCAATGTCGGCATCATTCTCGCCAATGATGTCGGGCAGGTGCTTTGGGCGCGACGCATCAATCAGGACGCCTGGCAGTTCCCCCAAGGGGGCATCAACCCACGAGAAACGCCCGAAGAGGCGCTGTTCCGCGAATTGAACGAAGAAGTCGGCCTCGAAGAGCAGGATGTGAAGATCCTGGCATGCACCCGTGGCTGGCTGCGCTATCGTCTGCCGCAGCGCCTGGTGCGCACGCACAGCCAGCCGCTGTGCATCGGCCAGAAGCAGAAGTGGTTCCTGTTGCGCCTGAAGTCCGATGAGACCCGGGTGCGCATGGACCTGACCGGCAAGCCCGAGTTCGATGGGTGGCGCTGGGTCAGCTACTGGTACCCGCTTGGACAGGTCGTGACCTTCAAGCGAGAAGTCTATCGTCGCGCCCTCAAGGAACTCGCCCCGCGCCTGCTGGCGCAAGACTGACCCGGAGAAAGGCTACACGGCCATGCTCAATACCCTGCGCAAGATCGTCCAGGAAGTGAACGCCGCCAAGGATCTCAAGGCGGCGCTGGCGATCATCGTGCAGCGGGTGAAGGAGGCCATGGGCAGCCAGGTCTGCTCGGTGTATCTGCTGGACCCCGAGGCCAACCGCTTCGTGCTGATGGCCACCGAGGGCCTCAACAAACGCTCCATCGGCAAGGTCAGCATGGCCCCCAACGAAGGCCTGGTGGGCCTGGTGGGCACCCGCGAAGAACCGCTGAACCTCGAGAACGCCGCCGACCACCCCCGTTACCGCTACTTCGCCGAGACCGGCGAGGAGCGCTACGCCTCCTTCCTCGGCGCGCCGATCATCCACCACCGTCGGGTGATGGGCGTGCTGGTGGTGCAGCAGAAGGAGCGCCGCCAGTTCGACGAGGGCGAGGAAGCCTTCCTCGTCACCATGAGCGCCCAGCTCGCGGGCGTCATCGCCCATGCCGAGGCCACCGGTTCCATCCGTGGCCTGGGTCGCCAGGGCAAGGGCATCCAGGAAGCCAAGTTTGTCGGCGTGCCCGGTGCGCCGGGCGCTGCCGTGGGCACCGCCGTGGTGGTGCTGCCGCCGGCCGACCTGGAGGTAGTGCCCGACCGCCCGGTGGATGACATCGAGGCCGAGGTCGAGCGCTTCAAGCAGGCCCTGGAGTCCGTGCGTGAAGACATGCGCCGCCTGTCGAGCAAGCTGGCCACCCAGCTGCGCCCCGAGGAGCGGGCGTTGTTCGACGTCTACCTGATGATGCTCGACGACGCCTCCATCGGCCTGGAGGTGAAGAAGGTCATCCGCTCCGGCCAGTGGGCCCAGGGTGCCCTGCGCCAGGTGGTGATGGAGCACGTCAAGCGTTTCGAGCTGATGGACGACGCCTACCTGCGCGAGCGCGCATCCGACGTCAAGGACCTCGGGCGCCGCCTGCTCGCCTACCTGCAGGAAGAGCGCAAGCAGAACCTGGTCTACCAGGACAACACCATCCTGGTCAGCGAGGAGCTGTCCCCCGCCATGCTCGGCGAAGTGCCGGAAGGCAAGCTGGTGGGCCTGATCTCCGTCCTCGGTTCCGGCAACTCCCACGTCGCCATCCTGGCCCGTGCCATGGGGATTCCCACGGTCATGGGCGTGGTCGACCTGCCCTATTCCAAGGTTGATGGCATCGAGCTGATCGTCGATGGCTATCACGGCGAAGTCTTCACCAACCCCTCCGAGGAACTGCGCAAGCAGTACGGCGAAGTGGTCGAGGAGGAGCGCCAGTTGGTCAAGGGCCTCGACGCCCTGCGCAGCCTGCCGTGCGAGACCCTCGACGGCCACCGCATGCCGCTGTGGGTCAACACCGGCCTGCTGGCCGACGTGACCCGCGCCCAGGAGCGCGGCGCCGAAGGCGTCGGCCTGTACCGCACCGAAGTGCCGTTCATGATCAACGAGCGCTTCCCCAGCGAGAAGGAGCAGCTCGCCATCTACCGCGAGCAGCTCGCCGCCTTCCATCCGCTGCCGGTGACCATGCGCACCCTGGACATCGGTGGCGACAAGGCGCTCTCCTACTTCCCCATCAAGGAAAGCAACCCCTTCCTCGGCTGGCGCGGCATCCGCGTCACCCTCGACCACCCGGAAATCTTCCTGGTGCAGGTGCGCGCCATGCTCAAGGCCAGCGAGGGCCTGAACAACCTGCGCATCCTCCTGCCGATGATCTCCGGCGTGCAGGAGCTTGAAGAGTCCCTGCACCTGATCCACCGCGCCTGGGGCGAGGTCCGCGACGAGGGCGTGGACATCCCCATGCCGCCGGTGGGCGTGATGATCGAGATCCCCGCCGCCGTGTACCAGACCCGCGAGCTGGCGCGTCAGGTGGACTTCCTCTCGGTCGGCTCCAACGACCTCACCCAGTACCTGCTCGCCGTAGACCGCAACAACCCGCGCGTGGCCGACCTCTATGACTACCTGCATCCCGCCGTGCTCCAGGCACTGCTCAAGGTGGTCAACGACGCCCATGCCGAGGGCAAGCCCGTCAGCATCTGCGGCGAGATGGCCGGTGACCCGGCGGCGGCCGTGCTGCTGCTGGCCATGGGCTTCGACAGCCTGTCGATGAACGCCACCAACCTGCCCAAGGTGAAATGGCTGCTGCGTCAGCTCAGCCTGAGCAAGGCCCGCGAGCTCCTTGACCAGTTGATGGGCATCGACAACCCCCAAGTCATCCACAGCGCGCTGCACCTCGCCCTGCGCAACCTGGGCCTGGGCCGCGTGATCAACCCGGCGGCGACCATCCAGGCCTGAGCCACCACCCCGGCAATTCCCTTGAGCCGGGATGGGGACCTACCACGACTTCAGCGCTCGCTCCGCCGGGAGCGGGTTTGCCTGTGCGCCGGCCTGCCGCCCTAGCGCGTGCGCAGGTTCAGGTGCACGTCGTCCAGCGGCTTGCCGAACGGGCCGAAGCCGCGCTCCACCACTTCGCGGCTGCCGTCCTCGCGCACGATCAGGGCCGTCGTGGCGCGGGTGCCATAGGTGCGGCTGGCGATGAACACGGGCGACAGCATGCGCTCGGTCTCCAGGCCCACGCCGGTGTCCGGCAGGGTCGCGTCCGAGGCCGGTTGCGGATCATGCATGAGGTTCAGCAGGTCGCCCGGCCGCGCGATATCCAGGCACTCGGCCAGGGCGGCCTTGGTCTTGCGCACCTTCGGCCAGGGGGTGTCGAGGTCGGCATTGGACAGCCCGTAGAGACCCGCCTCCAGGCGACGCGGCCCCGCGCCTCGGGAATGCAGGAACCACAGCTCACGGCCGTCCCCCACCAGCAGGTTGAAGCCCGCGTAATCCGCCGCGCGACGGTGCGCCTCGGCCATGAAGGCCTCCGGGGTTTGCGTGCCGCCGAGGAAGCCCACGCACAGCTCGCCCCGTGAGCGACCGGTGGCCGGATGGCGTGGGTCGCGGATGTTGGTCAGCGCCGCGAAGCGCCCGCCCTGCCCCAGGCCGAGCCAGGTGCCGCCGGCTTCCAGGTCACGCCCGGCGTGCAGGCCCGGCACGTCGTGCCAGGCGCCGAGAGCGCGGGTCGGACGCTCGTAGAACTCGTCGCGATTGGCGGCCAGTACCAGCGGTGTGGCGTGTCCCGGGCGCCAGGCGAAGGTGATCAGGCACATGGTGAGACTCCTTCTCCGTGATCCTCGGCCGAGTCTAGGGGCTGTAGGAAAAGGCGTCGAGCAGACCGACGATTCGCGCAGTGCGGCGGGAACGACCGTCGCCCTGATTGGAGCGGCAAGCGGCCTTCCGTTACCATGCCGCTTTGCTTCCGGGGGTGTCGCTTGGAATTCCTGCTCTACCTGGTGCTCGGCGCCTTCGCCGGGGTGCTGGCCGGCCTGTTCGGCGTCGGCGGCGGCATGATCATCGTGCCGGTGCTGGTGTTCAGCTTCACCGCCCAGGGGTTCGATCCGAGCGTCCTCACCCACCTGGCGGTGGGCACCTCCCTGGCGACCATCATCTTCACTTCGATCAACGCCGTGCGCGAACACCACCGCAAGGGCGCAGTGCGCTGGGCGATCTTCGCCTGGATGACCCTGGGCATCCTGCTCGGTGCCGCCATTGGCGCCTACACCGCCAAGCTGATCCAGGGCCCGATGCTGCAGAAGATCATCGGCTGCTTCGCCATCCTGGTGTCCCTGCAGATGGCCCTCGACTTCAAGCCCAAGGCCAGCCGTGACGTTCCCGGCAAGCCCGGCCTCACCTTTGCCGGTGTGTTCATCGGCTGGGCCTCGGCGATCTTCGGCATCGGCGGCGGCTCCCTCACCGTGCCCTTCCTCAGTTGGCGCAGCGTGCCGATGCAGCAGGCGGTGGCCACCTCCTCTGCTTGCGGCCTGCCGATCGCCATCGCCAGCGCTCTGTCGTTCATGGTGCTGGGCTGGAACCGCGAACATTTGCCGCCGCACAGTGTCGGATTCGTCTATCTCCCGGCGCTGGTAGGAATCGCCCTCACCAGCATGTTCTTCGCCCGTTTGGGCGCGCGTCTGGCCCACCGGTTGCCTCCGCGCCTGCTCAAGCGCCTGTTCGCCCTGCTGCTGTTCTCGGTCGGGCTGAGTTTTCTGATCTAAGGAGTCGTGATGCTGGCTTATCCCCAGATCGATCCGGTGGCGTTCAGCCTCGGTCCCCTGAAAATCCACTGGTACGGGATCATGTACCTGATCGGCATCGGCGGTGCCTGGTTGCTGGCCTCTCGCCGGCTGGAGCGCTTCGACCCGACCTGGACCAGGGAGAAACTCTCCGACCTGGTGTTCTGGGTCGCCCTCGGGGTGATCGCCGGCGGGCGCCTGGGCTACGTGCTGTTCTACGACCTGTCGGCCTACCTGGCCGAGCCGCTGCTGATCCTCAAGGTCTGGCAGGGCGGCATGTCCTTCCACGGTGGCCTGATCGGCGTGATGCTCGCCACCCTCTGGTTCGGCCAGCGCAACAACAAGAGCTTCTTCCAGCTCATGGACTTCATCGCCCCGCTGGTGCCCATCGGCCTGGGCGCCGGGCGCATTGGCAACTTCATCAACGCCGAGCTGTGGGGCAAGGCCAGCGACGTGCCCTGGGCGATGATCTTCCCCACCGACCCGGCGCACCTGCCGCGCCATCCGTCGCAGCTCTATCAGTTCGCCCTGGAAGGGGTCGCGCTGTTCGCCATCCTCTGGTTCTATTCGCGCAAGCCGCGTCCGACCATGGCGGTTTCCGGGATGTTCGCGCTGTTCTACGGCCTCTTCCGCTTCGCCGTGGAGTTCGTCCGCGTACCGGACGCCCAGCTCGGCTACCTGGCCTTCGGCTGGCTCACCATGGGCCAGATCCTCTGCCTGCCGATGATCATCGGCGGCCTCGCACTGATCGTCTGGGCGCACCGCCGTGAAGCCGCCCAAGGAGTCACCCCGTGAAGCAGTACCTCGACCTGATGCGCCTGGTGCGCGAAACCGGCACCTTCAAGAGCGACCGCACCGGCACCGGCACCTACAGCGTGTTCGGCCATCAGATGCGCTTCGACCTGGCCGAGGGCTTCCCCCTGGTGACCACCAAGAAGTGCCACCTGAAGTCCATCATCCATGAGCTGCTGTGGTTCCTGCAGGGCGACACCAACATCCGCTACCTCAAGGAAAATGGCGTCTCCATCTGGGACGAATGGGCCGACGAGAACGGCGACCTGGGCCCGGTCTATGGCTACCAGTGGCGCAACTGGCCGGCGCCCAACGGCGAATCCATCGACCAGATCACCAAGCTGATCGAGATGATCCGCAAGAACCCCGACTCGCGCCGCCTGATCGTCTCCGCCTGGAACCCGGCCCTGGTGGACCAGATGGCCCTGCCGCCCTGCCACGCGCTGTTCCAGTTCTACGTGGCCGACGGCAAGCTCAGCTGCCAGCTTTACCAGCGTTCGGCGGACATCTTCCTCGGCGTGCCCTTCAACATCGCCAGCTACGCCCTGCTGACCCTGATGGTGGCCCAGGTCTGCGACCTGGCCCCCGGCGAGTTCATCTGGACCGGCGGCGATTGCCACCTGTACGCCAACCACATCGAGCAGACCGACCTGCAGCTCACCCGCGAGCCGCTGCCGCTGCCCACCATGAAGCTCAACCCCGAGGTGAAGGACCTGCTGGCCTTCAAGTTCGAGGACTTCGAACTGGTGGGCTACCAGGCCCATCCGCACATCAAGGCCCCGGTCGCCGTCTGACCCCCGGCCGGGGCGCCCGCCCCGGCCCGCCTGCCCCAGGACAGCCCGCCATGAACGCCCCGCTCGCCGCCCTGCTCATCGGCCTCGTCGGCCTCTGGACCCTCGACGCCCATGCCGAGCCCGCCCAGGGCGGCTTCGTCGCCTCGCAGCACTGCGAGGCCTACCAGTCGATCCGCAAGCGCAGCAACCCCGATGGCGCCACCCTGCAACCGGGGCAGCGCTACCGGGTGGTGGAGGTCAACAAGCGGGACTACGACTGGCTGCGGGTGCGCCTGCCGGACAACGCCACGCCGCTGCGCTGGGTGCCGGTCGGCTGCGGCCAGGTGGAAGACCTCAGCCTTGGCGCCCGCCAGGGCACCGGGAATGCCGCCCAGGGCGAGGCCTGCAGCGTGCCGGGCCAGCATGACGGCTACGTCCTCGCCGCCACCTGGCAGCCCGGCTTCTGCGAGCACGTCGCCTACAAGGGGCGCAAGCCGGAGTGCGACGCCCTGGCCAGCGGTGACCTGCAACTGAACCACCTCACCCTCCACGGCCTCTGGCCCAACCGCCAGGCCTGCGGCACCCGCTACGGGCACTGCGCGGGACCGGCGCTGATGCTGGACGAAAGCACCCGCGCGACCCTGCGGCCATGGATGCCCAACGTCGGCTACAGCGACGACTTCAGCCGCTACCAGTGGGAGAAGCACGGCACCTGCCAGACCGACATGGATGCCAACGCCTACTTCCGCCGCGCCGCCGAGCTGGTGCGCCAGCTGGATGCCACTCGCGCCGGCCGGTACATCGCCAGCAACGTTGGCGGCGCCATCTCCCAGGCGGCGTTCTACCAGAAGGTCGGAGACGAGTTCGGCAGCCCCCGGGCCGGCAACAACTTTCTGCTGGTCTGCACCCAGGGTGGTTATTTGCAGGAAGTGCGGGTGAGCCTGCCCCGCGCGCTCAAGCCCGCCGACAGCCTGGTGGGGGTGATGGACGGCCAGTTCGCCGAGCGCCGCCCCGGTGACCGCAATGCCTGCCGGGACGATCGCATCCTCATCGAGGCCCCAGGCCTCTAGCCGCCCGCACCAACGCTTTCAAGCGGCCAGTTCGGCTGCCAGCCGCTCCAGCTCGGCCTGGCGTTCGGCCTGCTCCAGCTCCGCGCCGGGGTTCAGTGAGGACCACTCCGGGTGGGCCCGCGCCTTGCCCAGGGCGGCAGGCAACTTGCCCTGGCGCCACTGTTCGTCCGCCGGCGCGTCCACGCGGATCGCCTCGAACGCCGCATGACCGCGTAACTCCAGTGCCCGCAGCAGTTCCATCTGGCGCAGCGCCAAGAGCCGCAGGATGCCGTCGTCCACCGTCAGCTCGCGGTGCCCGCGCAGCTTGCCCAGCAGGCGCTGGCCGTAATGCCCGACCGTCTGCCAGGCGCCGCCCGCCAGCGCGCCGATGGCGGCCGCAGCGCCCAGGGTCAGCCCACCCACCAGCAGGTCCACCCCGGCACCCGCCGCCGCGCCGGCGGCCACGCCGCTGCCCAGGCGCACGCCGAGCTGGCGCAGGGTTTCCGGGTTGAACAGGTCATCGCCCCAGCGGCCGTCCAGCAGCGGCAGGTCGCTGGCGGCGGCATCCTCGCGGCTGAAGGCGTACAGCCGCAGCAGGGCTTCCACGCAACGCTGCTCGCGCTGGCGCACCTGCTGGCGCAAGGCTTCGGTTGCGGCCAGCAGGGCACTGGCTTCGGTGGCTACGCTGCGACGGCAGGCCGCCACGTCCAGCAGCAACTCGGCCACCAGGCGTTCGCCGGCCTGGCGGCGCAGCCGGCGCTGGGCCTGCTGGTCGTCCACCAGCCGCTGCAGTTGCGGGCGGCCGCGCTCCAGCAGCAGGGCCAGGCTGTCGTAGAGGCGCGGCTCGCCGTCCAGCGGCGGCGCCACGCTGTCGAAGCGCACCAGGGCGTGCAGGCCCAGCCGGGCCAGGGCCTCGCGCCACGGCTCGCCGCGCTGATCGTGG